>CAZIKD010000088.1:0-8028 GCA_964539725.1 uncultured Candidatus Bathyarchaeia archaeon
ACTGGCCAAGAGATAAGCTCGAGATACTCGTCCTCGATGACAGTACCGATGAGACTAGGGAGATTGTTGACCGTGAAGTCGCTGCGAGGAAAGAGCTTGGCATTAACATTAGCATAATCCGCCGCCCCGAGAGAGTGGGTTACCGGGCGGGAGCCCTGAAAAATGCTCTTGACTACACCCATGGTAAGTACCTCGCTGTCATCGATGCAGACTTCGTCCCACCACCCGACTTCCTCAATCGAACAGTCGCCGCAATAGAGGCCGACCCCAAGATCGGCATCGTACAAGCCCGGTGGGACCACCTCAACAGGGATTATAGTAAATTCACCGAAGCATTCTCACTAGGTATCGATGCCTACCACATAATAGAGCAGTCGGCGCGTAGCGCCATCGGAATAGTCAACTTCAACGGCTCAGCAGGACTCCTAAGAACAGAGGCAATAAAAGATGTCGGCGGATGGAGCTGGGACATACTTAGCGAGGACATTGACATTAGCTATAGGATGCAAAACAAGGGTTGGAAGACCCTCTACCTCCGCGACCTCACCGTGATGGGGGAGATACCCCCAAACATGGCGACGTTCAGGACTCAGCAGGGTAGGTGGGCGAGGGGTAGCGTCCAGTGCGCTAAAAAGTTCCTAGGCGCTGTCTGGAGAAGCCCACGAACCCTACTCCAGAAGGTTGAGGCAAGCATCCACCTCACCTACTACATGGTCATAATGTGGATGTTCATCGCTCTCCTCGTCACAATTCCCCTACTCGCCATGAATAAATTCCCCTACATCACTACGCCACTATATCTCGGGCTATTCGGAGTATGTACAATTAGTAGTTTCGCCCTCTACTACGCAACGATTAGATGGCAGAAGCAGAGCCTCTACAAAAAGCTCCCGTATATAGGGCTCCTTGCCCTTGTCGGCTATGGAATTTCTGCTAAAGTATCCCTTGAGATGGTAAAGGGGCTCATAAGGAATGGAGGGCATTATGATAGGGTCCCAAAGTTCAACATAGTGAAGAAGAGCGACAAGATTGAGTCCAGCTACTCTACTATTAAGGAGCTCCCATGGCTCGAGATGTTCATGCTCGTCTACACATCCCTTGGGATAATGTTTGCATTCGTGAACGGGAGCTGGGGGATAATGCTATACCTCTTCGTCTATTGGATGGGATACTTCACGGTCGCCTTCAGCATCACGCCGTTATAGGGCTAAGCCTTCATTGTTCTAATCAAAGTTATACCCACTAAGTTGAGGAGCATATATGCTGCTAAGATAGCGTTGCGATTGAATACAGCGAGTATGAGGGTGGAGAGAGAGACAACAACGAAGAGTCCATCTACGATGGTCTGCTCAAGCATAGAGTTTACCTTCATCACCGCCCTCTCAGTCCCCGTCTCGAGGATCCCCTTGAGTAGATTATATGCTACGAAGAAGATCGAACCGTACCCGATTACTACGGCGAGAACGAGGCTCCGGAAGTTGCCCCTCATAGAGAGACCTCTGAATTTGGTGACGTTATAGTAGTAGAAATATAGTGAGAATCCGGTCACGGATACTATACTCCAGAGAATAGCGTATTGACTCCCGGGCATAGAGTTGAGACTGATGAGGGCTAGCGCAGCGAGCAGGTTGATGACGCTAGCGAGCATCTGGATAAAACCTGTAGAAAGTGTGAGGAGTAAGAACTTGGTGAATTTATCAGTCTTTCCTCTAAGTATTGTACCTAAATCCTTGCGTATATACTGCCCGGAGGCTCTCGCCCACCTCTCTGTCGTCCTCCTATACTCCCTAAGGGATTCGGGGGCCTCGCAGGGGAACTCAGTTTCCCTTAGGAATAGTGAGCCGTACCCACGGGATAGTATTCTTGCCCCTGTGTCGTAGTCGTCGCAGATTGTGTCTCCTTGCCAGCCCCCCGAGTCCAAGATTGCCTGCTTCCTGATCACTACCCCCCCTCCGGTCAGCATCGATAGCCCGTTCAGGTTCATGATACCCAGGTCGAGTATGATGGATGTCACCCGGGTCTGGTCGCTTGATAACCTATTGTAGTAGACGTGGTTTGACATCACATAACCAGCGTTAGGGTGAGCATGTATCGTGGCGACCATCTTCTTAAGGAAGTGGGTGGGCGGTATGCAGTCGACGTTAATGATAGCGATATACTCGCCGCGTACGCTGGAAATCGAGTTAGCGAAGGCTCCCGCCCTGTAGCCTTCCCTCGTATCCCTGTGAATTAGTTCTACGCCCCTTGACTCACAGGCCTCATTCACGAAGCTGATTATCTCCGCCTTAGTGCTGTCGTCCAATACCTGAATCTGGAGATGGTCTAGGGGATATGCCATCTTTACCACAGCGTCGATACCCCTGATGAATGAAGCCCTATCAGGGTTGTATACTGGCACCTGAACAGTAACATCTGGCATCCCCCTTGATATGTCGACCATGGCAGGGGACTTGTAACGCCTGTACCTGATTATGACAACTAGAAGTGCTGCCGTATAGATGGAAATGACCATGAAGCTGGCGAAATAAATTGCGACCAACCACTCGATCATTTCCGGGTCACTTCGTTTTAAGACGTCTTTTTTCCCTTATCTCTTTTCCTAAGCCAGTAAGTATTAATTTATAAAATAATTAGACAGAATGAGTCCTTCTCAAATTCATCGGTGCTGGGAAAAGATAATATACTCCGAGCCGTATAGCTTCAGAGCTCGCTAGAAAGGTGGATCTGTATGGCGCTACGTGACCCATTCAAGACGGAACTCAGCCGTGAGGCGCATCTAGTAAAGACAGTTTGCAGGAAGTGCGGTGCCACTAATTCAAAGGCGGCGACGAAATGCCGCAAGTGCCATAGCAAGAACCTTCGCCCTAAGAGAACGAAAATCAGAAGCCGCTAAGTGCGCTCGGCTTTATTTTAAGGAGGGGGGGTAAACGTATTAACGCCCCACTAGACTAAACTATTCATGATTAACTTAACCCTGTTCCTCTCCCTGCTCCTCGCCGGGCTCCTCGAGATATTCGTACCTGTGCTTCTGAGCCTCTGGCTCGCTTCCAAGTTCGGCGCAAAGTGGGGGGTCTTCTTCGTTGGCGCTGCGATGTGGTTCATCGCCCTTCTCGTGAGGACGCCGATCAACACATATGCCTCCCTCTGGGTCTACAAAAGCTTCGAAGGTGGACTCTACATCTACCTAAGCATAGCCATACCGTCCCTCACAGCCGGCGTTTTCGAGGAGGGGGCCCGTTGGCTTGCTTTTAGATTCCTTGCCAAGGATCATAGGTTGGAGAACGGTCTCATGTATGGGGTTGGCCATGGTGGCATCGAATCCATACTACTGGTTGGCATATCCGTCCTTAGCACTGCAATAACCGCCTACTTTTACCCCCTATCATTTACTGCGGCTCAATTGGATGCGATCGCCGCTACCCCGGCGTGGATGGCATTTATCGGGCTCTGGGAGAGACTCGCTGCTATCTCTTTCCACATTGGAATGAGCGTCCTCGTCCTCGAGTCGTTCAGGCAGAAGCAGCCATTCTACGTCGGCGCAGCAATGGCGGCCCATTTCTTCTTCAATTTCTCAGCAATATATGCGAGCCAGTGGGGCGTCTTAGCGTCGGAAGCGGTCGCTTCAGTTTGGGGAATCATTTCCCTCTTGTACGTCTGGACCACCTGGAAGTCATACAAGGCAGCTGTGACCCCGACGCGGGTAGAAAAAACCCCGGAGTCCCCGGCTCCACCTACTCCAGTTTGAACGGCTTCCCACTTTTTTGGATCTTGTCGGGTACAACACCCATCCACTTTCCGAGCCACTCGAGGTCTCTCTCCCTTTCCCTTAACTCGTCGGGCATCAACTCGGGTATAGACTCGACGGCGCTTCCTATTGGATACCAGCGGCCGCACTCAGGGCAGAAGAGGAGGCCCTCGCCGAGGTCGGGGATGTTCATGTAGCTATACAAGACGTCGAGGTCCTCCCTCGACTCTGGCTTGCCTTGGAGGTGCTTCAAGGTTTTAGCCAGTAGAGCCTTGGCTGCTTTCGACCCCGTGAGGTCTTTGATGGCCTGAATGGCTGGTAGGCTTATGGTGCCATCCCTAAGCTGCTTCCTCAGAATCCTGTACTTATCCTCCAGCTCCTTCTTTGGCTTCCCCGCCTCAGCCGCTATCTTTTCTATCTCGGCCTCGGAAGTCTCCCACCTGTAGAGGTAGGCCTCAAGTGGGTGGTGTTTATCCATGGGACAGGCTAAAATGTTGAGTAGCCAGGGCTTCAAGGCTGTTCGAGGAATCTGGGCTCCCCACGGGTTATAAGACTATCAGCGCATTTGGAATATCTTGAACTTCCTCAGATTGGGAAAGCCAGTCTTCACCCACCTGACCCGCTCCTTCGGGTCTTTCTTCACCCAGTCGTACATGTGCCAGAAGCTCTTCCCCCACTTGCCAATGCGGTCAGGCATCGGTTCATACCCAAGGTTCTTCAGCTCGTTAGTGTAAGCCGCTTCGATGAGCTCCTGGGCGCGCCCTTCGACGTGTACCCTCTCTACAGTGTCCTCGCCGTACCTCAGCTTCAGTCTCTCAGCGGCGAAGTTGAGGATGTCTCCCTGGCAGACCTTGATCTTCTCGTAGGGTTTGAGGTTAAGGCGTTCTACGAGGCTTAAGGCGATCCTCGCAGCCTCCTCAAAGTGCCCCTTCTCTTGGAAGGCTCCCTCCCTGAAGAACGAAACGTCTATAATATCATAGATGAAGGTCTCTGTCTCAGGCTGGTAGGCGCCGATGACGACCCCCCAAAGGAGATCGCCGGTGCCGGCGTCGTCTATAAGGATCGTCAATTATTTCCCTTTAGTTTGGCGACTATCTCCTGGGCTTTCGGGAACCGGATCTGGCCGGAGTCGATGAGTTGCTTAACCGCCTCCTCCATCAGTTCGGGGGTGGCGCCAGCCATGACGACGAGATTCCTTGCGTGGAGCCTCATGTGACCACGCTGTATGCCCTCCTGTGTTAGAGCGCGGAGGGCTCCAAGGTTCTGCGCGAGGCCAACTGCCGTCATTGCCTCTCCAAGTTCCTGCGCTTTAGTGCAGCCAAGTATCTTGAGAGCTAGCTGTGCCATCGGATGGCTCCTCGTGGCTCCACCCACTAGACCAACAGCCATAGGCATCTCGAGCTCGCCTACAAGGTCTCCGTCCTGGTTCTTTCTCCATTTGCTGAGGCTGCGGTACCTGCCCGTCTTTGCGGCATAGGCGTGGGCTCCCGCCTCGAGGGCTCGGTGGTCCTGTGCGAAGGCGAGAGCGACAGCGATTGTTCCGTTCATTATCCCCTTGTTGTGGGTCGAAGCCCTGTAAGGGTCGGCATCAGCGAAGGCCCAGGCCTGCACGATCCTGTCCACCTTATCTTCCCCACCGAGGTCTTCCTTTTTCACCACCGCCTCCACCTTGCATGTGCGCCTGTCCGCAAGGTTGCTGATGATACGTAAGAGGGACTTACCTCCGCTCAGCTCGGCTAGCATCGGGGCTAGGGTCTCAGCCATAGTGTTGACCGCATTTGCTCCCATAGCGTCCCTGCAATCGACGAGCAGATGACAGATTAGCATCGGTCCTGCGGAGGTCTCGAGGGGTCTGAACTCGAGGTCCTTCGCACCCCCCCCGAACTTGACAAGTACGGGGTCGACTTCGTTCGCCATGTCGAGGATCTGCTGCTTATTCTCTTGGAGAACCGCGACGGCCTTCTTCATGTCGGGTATGTCTGTAAGCTGTATCTGCCCGATCATGATGGGTGAACTGCTGCTGACCTTAATGCCAATGCCGTTCCGCATTATGCGTGCCATGTTGCTAGCGGCAGCGACAACGCTGGGCTCCTCACCCGCCATAGGAATGAGGAGGTCCCTTCCGTTGAGCATGAAGTTGACCGCGACGCTAAATGGGTAGGCAATCGTTCCGATCACGTTCTCCGTCATATGGTCCGCTTGCTCTATTCCGAGGCCACCCCCAGACTTGAGGAGCTTGACCTCATCAGACGTGAGGCTGACCTGTTCAGCGACGATCTTTATACGCTCATCGACGGGCATCTTATAGAAGCCTGATATTCTGCTGGATACTTTATGAGTTTTGTTGAGATTATTCGATTGCATATATTTTAACACGCGCCTGTGAGGATGCTATACTGAATTAACCTTTTAAATATTCGTTAAGCCTTGCACGTATTCCATATTTCTTCGCTTGCGTAGGACTCCTGTCGCTGCCACCATATAGTAGGCGGCTTGGATCTCAGCTAAGTCAACCATTCAACTCACGGTTGGGTATCGGGTAGAGCTGAGGATAAGATTATTGCACATTAGATGATGCTTATGCCAAAGTGAATTTATGGTAAGATTTTTCGAGTACCAACCATTTACCCGCATGCTGACGCACCTGCGTAACCGCATAAGTGTAATGGTACCATTCAATGGCGGTGGTGTTAATCAGTAGGATCGATTTTGCAGATGCGTATTTCATAACTCCTCTTGTTCTAAACCGTGGTGCCTAGTAGAACGCGCGTGCTTATCCCTGCACGCACCTGCGTCAACTTTACTCGAAAGGGCCATCACCCGATGAACATGGGTGACTGTAGGCTAGAGTAGAATACCTGATTGACGTAGCCAAAGATGACAGAGCCAGAGCTCCCTGATTTGACATGGCTCTACTCCGAGCGCGCGCGAATGGTTTAAGCTGAGTCTCTATTCTATTCAAGATATGAAGGACATCGCATTTATTCTCTACCCTGGGTTGACGCTCCTCGATCTCGTTGGCCCTCTACAGGTCCTGAATAGCATGTGTGAGAGGAATCTCCAGTTTAGAACTGTTGTAGTGGCAAAAGATCTTGACGCAGTAAAAGTCGATGTGCCTTTATGGTTGACGCCGAGTGGAACCATCCAAGATATCCGTAATCCATCAGTCGTCGTTGTGCCTGGTGGAGCAGCAGGTACCATCAAGGCGATGGGCGACGAGCAGCTATTAGGATACATTAGAGAGGTCGCCGAGTCCGCAGATTTCGTCTGCTCTGTATGTACCGGTTCTCTGCTGTTGGCTGCTGCAGGTCTCCTCGATGGACGAGAGGCGACGACTCACTGGGGATGCTCTAGGATACTTGAGTTATTGGGCGCTAAATATGTTAGAAGACGCTGGGTTCAGGATGGCAAGTTTTTTACGTCTGCGGGGGTTTCAGCGGGGATAGACATGGCTCTCCAACTGGTATCGATGCTGACAGACGAAGCCACCGCCCGTAGTGTACAGTTGGGGCTAGAGTATGACCCGGAGCCGCCTTTGGGGCGAATAAACTGGGGTGAGGTGGATCGCAGTCAGTTGCTCCCATACTTGAAAGCGCAGATAGTGAAACATCTGAGTGATAAACCCGCTCTCATCTCAAGATTGAGTGATCTTTAACCTCTTATTTTAGGGACAAGTCGGCGCCTACATCGCCAGCGTCTCGACAGGCGCCGAGGACGGCAGCATCGCCATCCGCGTCCCGCAAGCCACCTTCTAGAACATCCACCTGCGATTGTTCGCTCCCTTCCAATCACAGGCTAGGCTCGCTATGAAGAGGTCAACGCCTCATTTGTGAATGGGTCGAGGCCCGCTGAGTCGGTTCCCTTGAGGAAGCTCCCCTCGTGGAGGATGTACTGCTCGATGGTGTGCTTCGACCTGTTCTTGGCGATGAGGTAGTTCTCGAATGCGCGCGCGAGTATCAGGTGGAGTTGAGGATAAGTCTATGGCCCCACACACAATTATTATTAACTGTCACAAACACGTGATAGCATGGATACCTTCCTTCTCGACGCAAGCAACCTCTTCTTCTTCTTTAGCGGCTTCCTAATGTTCTACACTGCTTATAGGGATAGAAAGGCACTTAGGGGCTACAATCTACTGGGCACCATAATCATTGTCCTCGCGATAACCCTTGGCCTAGCCTTTTATACCCAGCAGGGATTCTGGCTCAGCTTTGCACTCACCCTTCCTATGTATATTTATTGGATTATAGTCTGCACTTCAATTCTAAGGGGGAGAATTGGGA
>CAZIKD010000089.1:0-7991 GCA_964539725.1 uncultured Candidatus Bathyarchaeia archaeon
TAAAAGATATAGGCTTAAACGCATTGCGACGTCTAAAGTGATTGCGATTCCAGTTACACTGATGAAGATACCAATGGCCATAATGAAGCTTAAAACGGTGACGATTGAAACAATTGTGAGTCCACCAAGATATTTACCATATACTATCTGGTCGCGGTAAATTGGGTAGGAGAGCATAGTTTTTATTGACCCCCGTTGCCGCTCGCTGTTGATCATACTAAAGCTTATAGCGAGAGCGAGCACCCCACCGACGAGGCTAAAGTTAGATGTCAGGCTTTCGAGGGCAACGGAAAGGGTACCAGCTCCGCCGAAGGAAATCCTTCCACCGTCTGTATTCCCACCGGGTGTCTGCCCCCCGGGGGATGGGAGTTGACCCTGCGTTGACTGGTTACTACGGTAATTCAACCCACCCTCGTAGGTTGAGACCAGTACAACTAATAGCAAAGTCCCGAAGATGAGAAGGAACTTCTTATCAGTGATTATGTCGTAGAACTCCTTCTTCGCTATTGTAAATAGACCCGCCAATCAAACTACCCCCTGGTAACGGAGGAAAACTTGCTCAAAATCTTCCCCCTCCTGTGCATCAATCTGTTTGCGTAGCTCTGGAATCGTTCCCAAGGCGATTACTGCGCCGCGTCTCATTATTGCGACCCTATCACAAAGCCTCTCTACTTCTTTTAATTCATGGGTTGTGAAGACGACTGTCTTCCCCTCCTTACTTGCGAGCATTCTTATTAGCTCCCTCAAGTCCCGTGTTCCTTCCGGGTCGATCCCCTGAGTTGGCTCGTCTAGTATTACGATCTTGGGGTCCCGGACCAAACTTTGAGCGATGTTCAGCCTCTGTTTCATTCCGCGTGAATAAGAAGAAACTTTTGAGTCTCGCCAATCCCTCAAACCCACAAGTTTGATGAGCTGGTCTATTCTCTCCTCCGCCTGCTTCGTAGGCACATCGGCTAGCTCAGCAAAGAAACGAAGATTCTGCCTCGCCGTCAGTTGAGGATACAAATCAGCAGCTTCGGGTAATACACCGACCCACCGACGAGCCTCCAATGGATTCTTAATAACATCCTCGCCATTTACAATAGCGGTACCCTCTGTTGGGGATATTAACCCTAGCAGCATCAGTATGGTTGTTGTTTTACCACATCCGTTTGGACCGAGAATGCCGAATATCTCATTCTCATTGATTGAATAGTTCAAATGGTCAACGGCGACGAAATCACCGTATTTCTTTGTAAGGTTTTTAAGCTCTATCATTGTATTCACCATCTTACCTCCTAAGCTATTTAGTAGCTAAGGATGGATGGCGTAGGAAGATATATAAAGGTTTGTACCTGACTTAGTAATTGCTAAGGCAGGTAGTAGGATGTCAGAAAATAATTACGCCCCCTCTGGTTACCGACCGGACTCAAAAGACCTCGAGACAATACTCGGCCCACTTGAATCAGACGTCTTGAAGTCGGTATACGAGATGAGTAGGCCGATCAGGGTTCGAGAGGTCTACGAGAGGATGAAGGGGGAGAGGAAGATCGCGTACACAACCGTTATGTCAACTATGAATACCCTATTCGAAAAGGGCATCCTAGATAGGAAGGTCATTGAGGGGAGGGGGGGCCTCTTATATGTATACTGGCCGAAGATGACGAGGCCCGAGATAGAGCGCTCTGCTGTGAAGCATATATTAGACAGTCTCGTGAAGAACTTCGGGGAAGCCGTCGCCTTGTACCTAGTTGAGATGAAGACGCCTGAGATAGAGAAGAAGGGGAGTTGAGTTGATTGGATGCGATAAATGAGGCTTTAAGGCTTATTTCAGTGCCCCCGTTTCTCCAGGTGATAGTGACGTCCGGAGTCGTCCTAGGCGTAGCATACATCTTGATGAAGGTGCTGCGTCTAAACAACCCAAGGGTTCGCAGTATCTACTTCGTCCTCGCTCTACTGGTCCCTTTAACTATGTACGTCCTCTTCACTCCGTCGATCTGGTTCACAAGGATCGGGATGCAACACGGCTTCAGCCCTTTTTCATTGGAAATGAAGTTTGACTTCGTGAGGGTCATCGAAGTGAACTACGTAGGTGTCGTCTGTATTGCGGGGCTCGTCTTCGGAGGCTTCACGTTCCTCGTCTCGAGCCTCTTCAGCATATCGATTGTGAAGCGACTGCAGGGTGTTGTCGAGGTCAGTGTAGAGGAAGAGCCCACCCTCTTTAAGATGGTTGAGAAAGTGGCGAAGAGAATGAGGGTCGATACACCGCGCATCGGGCTTACGGAACACCTTCAGCCGAATGCTTTCGCCGTCTCTAGTGGTAAGTGTACAATGGTCGTCTTCAGCATGGGGATATTAAACGCCCTCGACCCCCGTGAACTCGAGGCCGTTGCTGCACACGAGCTAGCCCATATAAAGAATAGAGACTTTAGCCTCATGGCGGTTGTCACGGCGTTAAAGCTAGTCTTCTTCTACAACCCCGTATCATACCTCGCGGCTTCGATGGTATCCAGGGAGAGGGAGTACCTCGCGGATGAGGTTGGCACCAAGGCGATATCTCGAACGAGGCAGCTGAAGAGTGCGCTCGTCAAGATAACAAGCGCAAAAACAGGGCAAAGCCAGAGTATAATCACAAGGCTCACGACGAACCTCTTTGTCTACTCCCAGATAGGCTCATTGAAGGCAGCGTTTGCCGCCCATCCCAACCTCGATACACGCCTCAGGCACATAGGTGGGAAAACTAACCAGAGGGGGGACGCTATGAAGACCGTCGCTGTGGCGATTCTTCTGGCAAGCACAATGTTCCTCGCAAGTGGATACATATTCCAGCCCATGAGGCTCGTTAACCAGCTCCTATTCAGGATGGATGAGTCATTCGGGCTAAGATTGATGCAGTTTCCGGATAAGGGAGGTCCCATAGCTAGGGCGGTTGCCGGAATGGCGCAGATTGCTCCGCCGCTGGATTTCATACCGGTTTTCGGAATAAAGGCTTCTCCGCTGCGCGTAATAATAAATCAGTCAAGCGGTTCTACAACGGAGCATCTCTTTGCTGAAGACGCTGTTCGACTCGCAGGCGTCACAGCGGATGCAGTAAACTTCCCCCTGGCCCTCCTTTAGCCTCTTGACGAGGTCGGGCTCGTTGATGAAGGGGCGACTCATGCTAATGAGATCGGCGATCCCGTTGTCGACGACTGCCTGCATGGCTGCTTTCGTCCTGAACCCGTTAACGAGGGCAAGGGGTTTTGGCTTAGTCGTTGCTCTTATTTTCTCGCAGTGGCCAGCGAAACTTGGCTCACTCAAGCTTGGGTCGGTGTGCCTCGCCCTTTCGAGGTACTTGTCTTCTCTGCCAATTCCACCGCCGCTGACCTCTATCATGTCGATTCCCTGAGTCGCCATGGCGTGGGCGACTTGAGCCGATTCATCGACGGTGAAGCCGTCTTTGCTGAAGTCGTCGCAGTTTATCTTCATCGAGATGACTGTGTCTGCGCCTAGGCGGCCGCGGATGTCTAGGTAGACCTCCTTGAGGAGACGCATCCTGTTCTTCAGGTCGCCGCCCCACTCGTCGGTGCGGGTGTTTGTATGTTTGCTGAGGAACTCTGATATTAGGTAGCCGTGGGCGGCGTGGATCTGGACGCCGTCGAAGCCCGCCGAGATGGCCCTCGAGGCCCCGTCCCCGAACTTGTCGACCACGCCCCAGATTTCGTTTGTGGTCATGGCGCGAGCATCCCAGTCCTTTCCCTTGTAGTTGCTGGGTCCCATGCGCTCACCGGCGCTTGCCTGGTAGCCGCCGTAGTTGATCTGTGCGAGAATTGCTCCATCATAAAGGTGAACAGCGTCCGTAAGCTCCTTTAACCTCGGGATAACCGCGTCGTCGTGTATCCCCGCCATGCCTGCGTGTGCTTTCCCTCGGGGATCTATGTAGAGGTGGCCTTTTATGATCAAGCCGATGCCACCCTCCGCGAGTTGCTTGTAGTGAGGGATCACTTCATCCCTGATGATTCCGTTTTCGTCGCTCCAGGCTGAGGTCGTCGCGCTCCTGATGAAACGATTTCTAATCTGTAGCTCCCCAATCTTGTAGGGTTTGAAGAGGTCGACCATGGGGGAGGCTGATACGTCGCTGTTTTTGAAGGCATCGGGCGCAGGTCTTTTACCGTGTACTCGTTTTTATAAATTAAGGTGTTCTCTTGGCGATTCCAAAGTTGGGTAATGGTGAGCAGAGGATCTACTTCAAGGCTGGTGGCGAGTGGTGTTATCTCTGGACCCCGAAGACGTTCAAGGTGAAGGGTAAGACGCCGGTGCTTATGCATCATCACGGGGCGGGAGGTTGCGTGCGTGAGGGGGCGGCGGACTGGCCGGATACGGAGTCTAAGGCCGCGTTCCTGAAGGCGATCATGGAGAACGGGATAGCGGTGGCGGGCAGCCACGCCTGCGGTGACCACTGGGGGAACCCCTGCGCCGTCGCTGCGAACGCGGCGATGCTTAAGGAGCTGGACGCGACGCCGGGGCTTGACACTTCGAGGCTCGGGTTGATGGGTGGGGGGCTCGGCGGTACACTGGTGTGGAACTCAGTCCTCGGCCCCCTGGCAGGGCGAGCCAAGCTCACCGCTGTCCTTCAGGCCGTCGCTAACCTCGATACCACGATAAGGGAGAAGAAGTTCAGAGACGTTACACTAAAGGCCTACGGATTCACACCCGAGACCTCGGATGAGGTGGCTTACAGGGTGATCAAGCCCAGCGACCCCATGCCAAAGCTGAAGGCGATGAAGAAAGGTATGAGGCTGCCACGTGTCGCCATCTATCACGGGTCGAAGGACCATAACATCCCCGCGGAGACGAACGCCATCCCCCTCGCCGAGGCGTTGAGGAGGGCGGGGGGCGAGGTGGAGCTGAATGTCTTCCCCGAGGTGGAGCACAACGTCTACGCCATGGGGAAGGAGATGGAGAATAAGCTACGCGCCTTCTTCTCAGCCCTGTAACTTATCCCCGAATTTCTTCTCCAGTTTATCAACCTTAGGTGCTATCACGTATCGGGAGTAAGCGGCGTTCCTGTTTCTCTCGTAGTATTTAAGGTGGTACTCCTCGGCGGGGTAGAAGATCTTGAAGGGCTCGAGCCTTGTTACGATCGGTGCCTTGTACGCCTTCTTCTCGGTAAGCTCCCTGATGTAGGCCTCGGCCTCCCTTCGTTGATCCTCGGTGTGGTGGAAGATGACGGAACTGTACTGAGTTCCCACGTCCGCGCCCTGCTGGTTGAGGGTTGTTGGGTCATGTGTGGCGAAGAATATCTCCAGTATCTGGTGGAAGGTTATGACCGTCGGGTCGTATGTGATCTGGACGACCTCGGCGTGGCCGGTGGCGCCGGTGGAGACCTGTTCGTAGGTAGGGTTGACGACTCGGCCGCCGCTGTATCCAGGGAACGCGCTCGTGACTCCCTTTAGCCTTGCGAAGACGGCTTCCGTGCACCAGAAGCAGCCGCCGCCGAGGGTTATGGTCTCTTCTCTGTTGCTCATGGGTTCCCCGGTGGAAGCGGGGTTGTTATATGTTCCCTTATCTGCGTCGCTTCTTCGCCTGGGGGGTGAGGTAGTAGTCGGGAAGGAAGTTGGGCTCCTGGTCGACGCCGCCGAAGGGAATGGGAGTAGGGAGGAGGTGCTTCGTCTTCTCGAATCCCTCAATGACCTCTGGGAGAATATTGTATGGGATCGTAATGAAGAGCTCTTGGTCTTGGACTATGCTTGAGACGCGCTCCCCGCGGCAGGGAAAGCCGACGGCGGGTTTTCCCGTCTGGTAGGCTTGGGCCATGCCCTCGACGCATATGCCATACTTTGCGCATGTGGTTATTGTGAATCGGGGCTCCTCGGCGTAGAGGTACCCCTGCATGAGCTTGAGGACCTGGAGGGGGTTCCCGTAGACAATGACCTGGTCGGGCTCCATCTCCATCTTATCGAGGGGGGCGAAGGTTATCGCCTTGATGTCGCCGAAGGGGACCCTTGGTAGGGTCTGGAACATGGACTCGCATAGCTCAGGTGTCTTTCTGGCGCCGTCCTTCTTGGCGATCTCTCCGTGCTCCATGGCGTCGTCGTAGGGGTAGGCTCCTGTGACGAGGGCTCCTATGTTGCAGACTTGGTCTTCGGCGGTGGCGACGACTTTGCGTAGGTGGTGGCGTGCCTGGCCGACGAATTGGCAGGCGTTTAGCGGCGCCTTTGGCCGGTAGTAGCCCTTGTCGGCGAGGCCCCACTCGGCGTCTTCGCTCCACTCCCTGAGGTACTTGACGGCGACTGGGGGCGTCTGAAGGCTCAGGGTCCTCATGAGCCAGTCGTGCTGCTGCTTTCGGTCCATTTAACTGTGATTTGACGCCCCCTAATTTAACAATTTACGGGAGGGTTTGGAGAAGAGTGTGTTGGAACCCAGGTTTATGGAGACGAGGTAATAGGAGGAGCAGAGTCATCAACGCCCAGATGAAGGCGAACTCTCTCACTACCCTCTGGGTGTTGCTATTCGCCGAAACCGGTCTCTTCCTCCAGTGGTATATCGCCGAGCTTACAACGATGAGGGAGATACTAGCGCAGTGGCCGCATTTCGGATGAGAATTATCACCCTTATGGAAAGGTTAAGTAGAGTTACTTTCGAGTATACCCCTGTAGGGTATTCTGAGACCGGGTATACCCACGATTGGTGTCTGTTTGGAACGCGTCAAGAGGACGAAGTACAAGGCGGTGCCCGTAAGGGAAACCCTCGTCGAGATGAAGGACATAAGCGAGATGATGATTGACCTAGCATACAGCGCGGCCATAATGGATAACAAGCCACTTGCCGAGGAGGTAATGCTTCTCGAGAAGCGCATGGATGACCTCGTATACATTCTCAACATGAACCTGATGCTGTCGGCGAGGAACTGGAGGGACGCGGAGACGCTCGCGGCCGTCCAACGTGTCGGCGCCCTCACGAACGTTATGAGCGACGCCGCTGGCGACATAGCGGGCCTAGTTCTTCGTGGGATAAAGGTCCACCCGGTGGCGAGGGAGGTCTTCGAGAGGACGGAGGAGAACCTCGAGCACGCCCACGTCAAGGAGGGCTCTATCCTAGAGGGGAAGAGCGTCGACGATCTCCACTTGGCGAGGAGGATAGGAGCCGACATCATAGCGATTAGAAGGGGGGAGCACTGGCTCATCAACCCGGGGAAGGAGATAATTATGCCCGAAGACGTGGTCGTTGCGAGGGGGACGCAGGAGGGCCTTATCAAGCTCGTACAAGCCGCTGGGGGGGAGGTTAGGACCCTTGAGTGACAAGGACGTACTTGAGAGAATCACAAACCAGCTCGTCGAGCTGAAGAACACCTCCGAGCTCACTATAGACCTGGCCTACTCCTCACTGCTCCTTAACAACACCTTCCTCGCCGAGGAGGCCCAGATGCTCTACCAGAGGACGGAGAGCATAAACATCGAGCTGGAGCAGCTCCTACTCAGCTGCCAGCTAATTGGGGATGATTCGAAGGGTCTCATCAGCCTAGTCAGGATGGGGATGGCGGCGGAGAGAATAGCCTTCGCTGCGTCCAAGATAGCTCAAGTAGTACTACGTGGAATCGAGCCTCATCCAGTCCTTAAGATGATGATTCAGAGCGCCGACGAGACGGTGGAGCGAGTGGTCGTCCCCGACGACTCACCTATAATGGGCAGGAACCTAAAAGAAGCTCAACTCCCCGAGGAGACGGGCTGGTGGATACTTGTCATCAAACGCGGTGACAAGTGGGTGCGCCCGAAAGCATCCACCATCATAGAGCATGGCGACATCCTGGTAGCATCGGGGTACTCTGATGGGGAGGAGGACTTTAAGCAGGTAGTCAGGGGGATGCGAGGCCACCACAGTTAGGAAGCTGGACCCACACTCGAAACCCTTATACCGGAAGCAAGTCCCGCCGATAGGGATAGAAATAGCGTATTCGGGGTGAGGGAGGTGACCTGTGGCGACGAAGACCGAGACAAAGAGCAGACGCTTCCTCGCGGCTACCGCTCAGGCGC
>CAZIKD010000090.1:0-7983 GCA_964539725.1 uncultured Candidatus Bathyarchaeia archaeon
GCGGCGGCAGCGTAGAGTTCAAGAACGGCATCGGCAAACCGGTTAGAGACGAGGACATCATCGTCGCTGAGACCAATACGCTACCATACGCGGTCCGTGTAATCGAGCCAGCCAAGGTCCACGTTTTCCTCAAGCTCCGCGGTGGGCTATTCCTCGCAGCGGTCCCGGCGAAGAACACGGGAAAAGTGCTCGGAATGGTGAAGGACGTCTACCCGGATATGAAACCAGCCAAAAATATAATGCAGACTACGCTTCAGAATGGGAACCCGATAATCCACCCAGCGATTAGCCTCTGTAATGTGGGTCTTATCGAGCGCACTCACGGCGACTTCTACTTCTACGAGGACGGCGTCACGCCGGCTGTTGGGAGACTCGTTGAGGCGGTGGATAAAGAGCGCGTCGCCATTGCTAAGAAGCTCGGTGTAAACGTGCTCCCAGACCCGGAGCTGGGAATGATTCAGGGCTATCAGCTGGAGAACAACTATAATACAAGCTACTCGAAGGCCCCCGGTTACAAGGGTATCAAGGCACAGAGCAGCTTAGATTACCGCTATTTCAATGAGGATGTGGGGTATGGCCTAGTCTTCATGAGTAGGTTGGGTGCCCAGATTGGTGTAGCGACGCCTCATATGGATTCGATAATCACCTTGGTCTCGACTATTATGGGGAGAGATTATAGAAAAGAGCAGAAGCGCACAATGGAGACGCTGGGGTTGGGCGGTAAGAGAGCCGAGGAACTTGATAAGCTACTAGCCTAAATGAATTAGCTAGTTGCGCACGGACTTGGCTAATATAAGTATTTATCACAACGAAGCCGGTTCCTTACTATGGAACCCGTTAAGCTTCCTTGGATGAGCGGAGCCGAGATAGAAGAGCTTGTAGATTCTCAGATAATTTGTCGCATAGCGTTAAGGGGTCAAGATTATCCATACCTTGCACCGTTCCGATTCGTGAAAATTGGGGATAACCTGTATTTCCACTTCACAAACTATGGGAGAAAGATGCAGCTGCTCATGGACGACAGGAACGCTTGTGTGCAGATAGAGCAATATGAGCCTGATCTAAGCAGCTACAGGTTCGTCTCCTTCCGAGGGAGGCTTGAGGAGGTAACTGATGAGGATGAGTACAACATGGTCGTCAAGCTGTTCGCTGAATCTGGGTCCAAGCGCCTCTCCCCCAAGTTTCTAGCTGCCCACGGGTTAAGGCCAGAGGATGGTTGGGGATCATTCAACACCTCTAAGAAATTTACAATAATGAAGCTCATAGAAGTTAGAGATAAGGTAGGCTTAAAGTCACCTTAAGGAGACGAGGTCTTCGGCGAGCTGTGATTTAAGTGTTTTAAAATAACTGGTTTAGATGATCTACCGAAGCGAGCGATTATTTTTTCAGCGCGCGCGTGGTGAGTCATTGATAAACGCACGAAACTTCCCATAGACGTTCTTGTAGGGATTCTGATTTTGACTCTTCATCCGTAGCCTTCTCCTGCTTACCAGCAAAGCACTTACCAGTCACACCCTCCAACTCCGACGAGATCGCCAGATAGACCAGTGACTCCGCCGCCTTCTCCGGTGAAATCTGCATAAACTTGACCATCCCGAACATCATGCTCTGCAGTGAGCTACCGCTATTCTTACCCAGATTGGTGGCGACGAAACCGGGTTCAAACGCATATACGCTGACACCCGACCCGGCTAGACGGCGAGATAAGGAGTAAGTGAACATCGTAAGCATGTGTTTCGCATTCGCGTAGGCCTTCATACTATCATACTTACCCGACGATTGTAGATCATCAAGGTTCAATTTTCCCCTCGCCTGAAGACCGGACGTCACGTTTATCACCCTTGAAGGCGCACCCGCTTTGAGAGCTAGAATCAGCAAATTCGTCAATCGGAATGGGCCGAGGTAGTCCGTGGCGAACGTCGCCTCGAGGCCCTCAGGCGTAAATTTTCGCTTAGCGAACTCGGCGCCGGCGTTGTTGATTAACATATTTAGGCTCTTGTGCCTCGCTGTGAACTCCTCTACGAATTTCTTTATCGACTCCTTGCTGGATACGTCGAGGTTCATCACCTCCGTCTTAGTGTTCCCTGTCTTGGTCACGACTTCACTGAGCGCCGCCTTGCCTTTCTCCGGGTTTCTAACGGCCAATACAACAGTTGCCCCCCTTGCAGCCAGCTGCGTAGCCGTCGCTTTGCCTATGCCAGAGTTACTGCCGGTGACGATGCAGATTTTATTGCTGAGGCTCGACAACTCGTAATGCTCCTAGAACAATGTTTCCTACCTGAATACTGACTTGTAGCTTCTCTAAGCTACTTAAATTTAAATGAGCTTACAAAGATCGGCCAACTCCGACAATTTGTGGTAACTGCACGTGCCTATTCATATACGGATATGTGGATAATCTCAATCGCGGGTGTTCACGAGATAAGATTTTACCTTACCCCGTGAGGATTCATCATAGTGGATATTGTTGGTCGAGGAACCGAGGTACGAGGTCTTAAAAAGGATCGATAGCGTCGAAATCAGAAAGTATCCTCCAATGCTCCTCGCCACAGCGGCGGACGACTCGGATCCATTTGGGCTGCTTTTCAGATACATCTCAGGCGCAAACAAAGGCGGCAGTAAAATATCGATGACCGCCCCAGTCATCACGCCGGAGAAGATCGCCATGACTGCACCAGTCTTCACCCGAGGAAACACAATGTCCTTCGTGGCGCCATCATCATACACACGGGAAACTGTCCCAGAGCCTACCGACCCCCACATAACCATCGAGGAAGCGCCAGCAAGGACACTTGCCGTGCTGAGGTTCAGCGGATGGGCTCGAGACGCGACAGTCGAGGAGAAGAAGAAAATACTGCTGGCCACATTGGCTCGTAATGGTCTAAAGGTGAAGGGAGAGGCGGTCCTCATGAGGTATGACCCGCCATTCACGCCCTGGTTCCTCCGAAGGAACGAAGTCGCGATCGAGGTTGAGTGAGAACCCTGCGCAGAAGTTTAAAGATCAGCGCCGCAATTCTTGTGGTGCTGGCTGTCGCAGGGGTTGGCTTCATAGTCTGGGCTGAAACTCCGCTGGGGCCCATGAATGAGGCGCTTCAGGCATTAAACCCCGACGACAAAGTCAAGGTAACGACAGGAGACTGGCTGGTATTTCAGCCGATCAATGGCACTGCTCACACTGGATTCATCTTTTATCCCGGCGGAAGGGTTGACTATAGGTCATATGCGCCTCTAGCCCATGAAATAGCGGCCGAAGGCTACCTAGTCGTAATAGTCCATATGCCGCTCAATCTAGCGGTATTCTCACCGAATGCTGCACAAGCCGTCGTAGATGCTCATCCAGAAATCACAGGTTGGGCTGTAGGAGGTCACTCTCTGGGAGGGAGCATGGCTGCCCAGTACACCTCTTCATCGCCAACGAGTGTAAAGGCGCTCATACTTTTGGAGTCATATCCTGCTTCCGGCAACGATCTCTCGAAGAGACCACTGAGCGTACTCACGATACACGGCACCAGAGACGGCTTAGTCAGCTCCGCCCAGCTCGACGATTCGCTGAAGCTCCTGCCGCCATACACCGTAAGAGTTGAGATAGATGGGGGTAATCACGCGCAGTGCGGATGGTACGGCCCTCAGCCCGGTGACATGAATGCCACGATCAGCCGGGAAGAGCAACAACGGCAGATCGTCCAAGCGACAGTGGAATTTCTCATAGGATTAACCTAAGTTAGCTGGATCCTGGTAGAGTCTCGGCGGCTATCCCCCCATTAACAATTGCCCTGAATATGCAAGCCAACTCTGCAGCGCGCGAGCAGTAGCACGCCACGGATACTTTGGGACTTGCGATGAGAATGCGCGCGCAATACATATTTATTCATCAGCTTTCGTTAACTGAAAAATTATTTATCAATGGAGTTCAGAAGTCTTTAAATTAGAGTAATGATGGCAGATGTATCCTTGAATCTTAAACAGAATAGGGCTACAATGGCCTGGTTGGGTGCAGTCATATTTTCATTAGCTTTTACTGCGGTGATCTGGATCACCGGTCCCGGTCTCAAACACTTCACCGATGCCTTCCCGCCACCTCAAGGAGCATGGTGGTACCCGTGGCAGCTACCCAGCCGCGACTCAGTTGGCATGGCTATAGTCTGGGGGCTTTACCTCGCGAACCAATTCGCAGTCTGGGGGCTAATCAGATGGGCTCAACGAAACCTAACCGAGCAGAAAACCCACCCAACAGGCGAACTTACAAAATACAATTTCGCAGCATTCGGCGTAGTCGTACTATTCACCATTCTACACTTCATACAGACACACCTCTGGTTCGATGGGCTCGCTAAGGATGTTCCCATACTCACCAGTCAGGGCTCGGTAATCATCATGCTCGCCATAGTCCTCGTCATCGAGAATCCGAGGCGGGGGCTAATATTTGGGAAACGTGCTGGTAAGCCCTTTACAGCTCAAGCCGTAGCGTGGTTCCGCCACAACCACATGTACATAGTCGCCTGGGCTCTCGTCTACACCTTTTGGTTCCACCCGATGGCAACCGACCCACAGCTCCTGACCGGCTTCTTCTACATGTTCCTACTCTTCACACAGATGAGCCTCGCATACACCTGGATACACGTCGACAGGCGCTGGGTCATAACCCTGGAGGCCTTCGTGGCTATACATGGTGCAGTCGTGGCCTTCTACAACACCCAGTTCTTTGGCAGTGCCGATATCTGGCCCATGTTCTTCACCGGCTTCGCCTTCATGTTTGTGTTCACGTACATATATGCACTCAAGCTGCCGAGGCTAACGTACGGCGGAGTCACAGCATTATACGCCGCATTTCTAGTCTGGCTTTATGCTCCATTCGGCTATGGTAGAGGCATAGCTTACCTAACACGTTTGGAGATGCTCTGGATACCGTTGATTCTCTATGGCTTAGCAACAGCATTCGCCGGTGCTCTATATATCAAATACAAGATTCAACCAAACAACATCAAGCAATAACTTGAAATAATTCTAGCTAATTTTTTCTATAATCATTTTTAAAGCACCATGATCCAGTAGGGAAAAAAGGATTGTGGTAATACGAAAAAGCCACTGACAGTAATCATTTCGATCGTTATTCTCTCATCTCTCCTGATACCACTGGTGTCGGCGCATGCGCCACTTGGAACGGGGGACAACGAGTCAATAGACAAGGCCACGGTAATCCCTGACCCTACGAAATCTTGGGCACTCTTCTCCTCACTGAACAGCGACGGGGATGCTCAGTACTACACATTCAACATTAAATCCGGGCAGAAGCTCCACGTATCGATTTACAAGTCAATGAGGCCGGAGGATGCATCTTTCACCCCTAGACTGGTGATAATCGGTCCAGATGTAGCCAGCCAGGGTGATGCCCCACCCAAGATAACAGTCCCTTCGGGGCTGAATGTCCACCTAGTTACCCCGACTGAGCCGAAGCCCACGTACGAGCCATTCTCTCCAAGCACCTTCATAGGGCTAGCAGACGAGACTCTGCATAATCCGACTCTCGGAAGGTATTACCTGGTGGTCTATGAGCAATCCGACGCGCCTAGCGGCGGCAATTATGGGTTAGCCATAGGTGAAAGAGAAACTTACACAATCGATGAGTGGATACTTCTTCCCTTCAACCTGTTGAACATCTACCAGTGGGAGGGACAAAGCATCGTCAGCGTGCTTGCGCCAATGATAGCGTCATTGATAATGGGTTCCGTCTACGTTATCTGGCGTTTTAGAAAGGAAAGCAACCGCAATCTGACAGCCTGGCTTGGAGCAATAGCAGGCACCTCATTCGTAGGCACCTCAGCTACGACACTCTACCAGATGCTGTTAGGCGCGGCGCACGTGACTCTTGGCGCTGATTCGGTGATCACCCTCGTCTTCATCATCATGCAATTAGCATTGGGCTTGCTCACCATTAGGCTCTCACTGAGACTGGATAAGAAACTCAGCGTAAAGAGGCGCGTATACTATGTCATTTTAGGAGTTGCTGCGTTATTCATCTGGGTGGGAATCCTGATAGGACCGATAATGGCAATAGTAGCAGGTGTCGTTCCATCTACACTGAAGAAATGAGATGCACGTGAAGATGCCTATGTGTAAATATTGACTAGCTAGTTCAAACGAAAGTGAGCCACTACCCCCCGCTACTATTATTTAAAATTAAATAATCTTACGCGCGTGATAGTGAGGCTTTTTGATCGCTCTCTCTTTCTGCAAGTTAAGAGGGGCGTTTACCCAGCCGGAATGGATCTGCATCTGAATTAACGTTGATCAAAATCACCTTATCACTCATCGGCTCAGTTTGAACCCCAAAACAGGCCTCCTCCTTGCCTGGGAAATACCATAAGCCAGATGGCGAGATTATTGAGACAAGGTCCCCGTAGATCTCATTCGCCAGAGATGCATCCATCTTAAGAACAGCATCTCTACGCTTGATATTAAATGACCATCCCTCCTCCTCGTATTGCTCCATCAGCTTCCGCTCCATGAACCTGAGCAGGGTTTCGCCCCTGCCTTCAATCCCGTGTAGGCCCTTCGCGAACCAGGTCAGACCCATGAGGGCTAAGACATTACCCTGCCTATCAGGGTCCTTACAGAGCGGGCTGGTATCCTCAAGGAGCCTCAGCCTCTCCACGGCCTCGGTGAAAACCTCCGCAGGGGTGCCGTGGAAGTCCAGGTTGGCCCTAAACTTGTAAGCCATTATCTTAGGTAAATCTTTGTATAGGATATCAACCGCGTCGTCGAGCGTCGCGCAGCTCAGAAGGCCCTGAATGGCGTAGAGTTTGTCAATAGACTCCCTACTCATGGGGATAGCTAGAGGGGTAGGGACCGTGCCCTCAGCATTCTTAACTCCACCTGTGCCCATCCTTCCCCGGATCCGGCTCACCGTCCCTGCACTAACACCAGCCTTATTGGCGATCTCCCCATTGGTGTAACCTTCCCCTAGGAGGGCGGCGATCTCATCCAGTTTCTCCTTCTTCATCTTCGGCATTGGAGATCCAAAAATAGATTTCCCACGCCCCTTTTTATCGCTTAAGGTATAAGCACGCGTTTATAAAAAAACAAAACATCTCTATTCATAAAACAAACGCAAACATCATAATCAATGCGTATCTGCATGCTGGTGCATACCCGCGTGCTGAGCATGCCTATGCTCATGAAGCCCTCACCATGTGAAACACGGCGCACGCCTATAGTAGGCACTAGTAATTGCACCAACCACCTGACACACCTCGCACACCTCTCTGACCTCTATGGGGATGATGCCAAATATACGCGTGCGTGAGCTAGAATAAAAAGACATCAAACAAACGTTAAAACGGAATGTAAACAATATAATTGGAGAGGTTTCCAGCAGATATAATAGAAGTAAGCGGTTCAATGAGCATAAAAAACGTAAATTTATAATGATAACGTGGATAAAACGCATAATAAAAATTAGAAAAAGCTTAGGAAGAACCGCTTATCGGTAAATAATAAGACGCATGCTCACAGCTCGCGTGACCTGGAAAGCTTCTTGATCCTGATCCAATAACTCAGACCTTCATCTTTCTCAAGCGACGCGCGCGCGTAAGTATACCAGTCGCTATTTCAACAAATCTTTAATTCCCTATACCTACACTTAGCTCTGTCACAAAATGGGCGTTCATGTAGCCGTAGTCGGGAACGGCAGGATCGGTAGACCGACTGCCTACTCACTCCTATCTGAGAGGCTGATGGATGAGCTTAGCCTCGTGGACATAAAGCCCGGCCTATCCTGGGCCTTCGGCGAGGAGCTTAAGCACGCCGCCGCGAGCCTCGGGTCGAACGTGGAGATTAACGCTTACGAAAAAGACGACGGCGTGAGCGGAGCCGACCTTGTGGTCGTCTGTCCCGGTAAGCCGAGGATGCCGGGAGTCCAGCAGGACAGGCGTGATCTAGCAACAGCGAACGCCGCAACGATCAAGCAGGTGGCTGAGGAAGCAG
>CAZIKD010000091.1:0-7948 GCA_964539725.1 uncultured Candidatus Bathyarchaeia archaeon
TTGTATATTTGTTGTATGTCTGTTTCATTCACGGCATTCAATTGTTTTCTAGCGTGTATGTTTCAAGCATTGACGTAGATGATATTTGATGCATGTCGGTTTCAAGCATAATACGTCTATTATTTCGAGTGTGGATTTCATGCAATATCTATCGCCAAATTTCTTGAATGTAGATCTCGAGCATTGTAGAGCTTTAGGTTTCTTGAATGCGGATTTCAAGCAATATATGTCATTTAGTTTGATTAATGTTGGTTTCATGCGTTTGTTAGTTATTGATTTTTTGAGTGTGTATTTCATGTATTATGTATCAATTAATTTCAAGAATGTAGTTTTCATGTAATTCGATTTGATTGGTAGAGCATGTTATTTCGTTCGTTATATGTGATGATGTTGCGATGGACATTAATTTGCTCGGATCAGAGTAGATGCGCACGCGCCTCAATCACCTAGTACCCTGTGGAGGTCTCCTGTAGATGCCCCCAGCTTCCATCGGGGAGCCTGACCATGTTCGGGTCGTGGGGCTGGGCGTTCACCATCCTCTCTTGCATCACCTGCCTAGCCCTCGATACCTCTACCACCTCCACCTCAGAGCCCTTGCATATTTTCACGGGCAGGGCTTTATTCTTGACTGTGACGATTGGCGTTGGCAACTCCGCCTTCTGAGCTACCTGCGGCGGCGACTTGTCCACAGGCGTCGGCGGCTTGTTGACGACGGCTTCCACGGCTGCCTGCGGCGACCGACTGCGAGTGGGTGTCTGCAGAGGCTCCCGGATGTCAGTGACCGCTTGTGACTCATTGTCGTTTGCTACCCTAGTACTAGGCTGTGCGGAGAGTATACCTTCTGCAACCACTTCATCCTCCATGGAGCCATTGTCATTGGAGCCGTCGTCAGCCGTGTCATCCATGGAGCCGCGATCACCAGCGGCGACGGTGGGTACCGTAACACCCTTACTCTTCAGGTACTCCCTGTAGTCAACGTCGCCTTCGATGACGCCGACCCAGTCTGGCCGCGACTCTGACGAGTACCTGCTCCTGACGTAGGCTATGACTTCCGGCTTGGACTGCAGCCACTCGCGCACGCGAGCGTATGTTTAATAGACGATGCCTGCGTTTTACCCAGAAGAATAATTGATCCATTTTCAATCCTGCATGTGGAGGGTGATTCTATATTGGTTGTCTCCATCGAGTGGTGCGTGCACCATCATAAGCCTCGCCAACCCTATCAGGGCGTTTAATCGAGTTTTAAAGTAGGCGCGCTGAGAGACTAGACGATGGAGCGCCTCACCCGCGTCTCGTTCACCAACCTCGAGAAGGTCCTTTACCCCGCCGCGAGAGTTAGGAAGCTCGATGTCATAAAGTACTACATCAGGGTGGCACCACGGATGCTTCCCTTCCTTGAGGGGCGCGCGCTCGTCGTGAATAGGTTCCCCGATGGGGTCATGGAAGAGGGCTTCTACGGGAAGGACGCGCCCCAGGGGACACCAGACTGGGTGAGGCTATACCATACATACTCAGAGACGGCTGGAAGGGAACTCGACTACGTCGTCTGCGATGACCTAGACACCCTCCTCTGGCTGGCGAACCTCGCTGCACTCGAACTCCACATCCCGCTCGCTCGTGTAGACAATCCAGATTACCCAGACATGATCCTCTTCGACCTCGACCCGCAGCCCCCCACCGGGATGACTGAGGCAGCGACGGTCGCTCGTCTAATCAACAGCAAGCTGGAGGAGAGAGGGCTCAGTGCATGGGTGAAGACCTCTGGGAAAAGGGGGCTCCACATCGTAGCCCCGCTGGATAGGCGTAATACCTTTGACGAGACTCGCGTCTATGCGCATGAGGTGGGGATAGAGCTTGCAAGAGAGACGGGTATCGTCTCCTCGGAGAAGGGGCAGAAGAAACCCGGCACAATCTACATAGACTATCCGCAGAACGGCCACAGTCGGACGATGGCTTGCCCCTACAGCCTTAGAGCAACCTCCACCGCGACGGCCTCAGTGCCACTGAGTTGGAACGAGCTCGACGGCCTCGACCTGAGTAGATTCACAGTCAGTAACGTACCCGACAAGTGTGATCCTTGGAGGGGTTTTTGGAAGAAACTGGGGAAGCTGTGAAAGGGTTAAGACCGAGGTGTTCTGATTTTCAATCTAGGTATTACACTTGAGCGACGATGAGATTTCTCCGCCGGGTCGGAGTTTCTGGAGTGGTACAGTCAGCATAGGTCTCGTAAATGTGCCTGTCAAGCTCTACACGATGATCAGGGACCAGAGCTATAGCTTCCACTTCCTCAGGAAGAGGGACGGGTGCCCCCTACGTTATCAGAGAGTCTGCACCTTCGACAAAGAGGTCGTGGAGTGGGGGGACGTTGCCCGCGGCTACGAGGTGCAGAAGGGAGAGTTCATAACCCTCTCCAAGGAGGAGCTCGACGCGATCCGTCCCGAGTCGGACCGCAGGATCAAGATAGACAAGTTCGTCCACTACCTCGGAGTCGACCCCCTCTACTTCCAGAGTAGCTACATCCTCGGACCCGACAAGAGCGGCGACGCTTACGGGCTCCTTTTCGTCACTCTCCAGAAGAAGGGGATGGCCGGTGTGGGCCGCTACACGATGCGAACGAAGGAGTACCCCGTGCTCATACACGCCTACAGGGGGGCTCTAATACTCACCACCCTCAGATACCCTAACGAGGTCATCGATCCCGGTACTATCAAGGACATTAAGGAGCTTAAGGAGCCCAGTAAGAAGGAGCTGGAGCTCGCCGAAAAGATACTTGACAACCTAACCGGCGACTTTGACATCCGCGAGTACAAAGATACGTACCGCGAAAACGTCGAGAAGCTGATAAAGCTGAAGCTGAAGGGGGAGACCATCAAGGTGGAGAGACCTGAGACTGAGGAGGTAAAGGAACTCATGGTCGCCCTCGAGCAGACCCTCCAACAGATGAAGAAACGATGAAGAACCAACCGATGCTCGCAGAGCCAGCCGACTCCCCCTTCAGCGGTTTGGGATGGCTCTTCGAGGTCAAGTGGGACGGAATACGCGCTGTAGTCTACGTCGGGGAGACGATCAGCATCCTAAGCAGGAACAATAACGACCTAACCCGCAGCTTCCCCGAGTTAGCCGAACTAACGAAGCTTACCTCTAATGTGGTCCTTGACGGCGAAATCATTGTGATGAAGGGGGGCAGGCCCGACTTCCAGACTGTGGCCAAGCGAGTCAAAGCGTCCAAGCCCGGCGACATAGAGCATATGGCCAGTGAAACACCCTGTACCTACGTAGTCTTCGACATCTTGGAGAAAGACGGGGAATCACTGACGGGGAAGCCACTGAGCGAGAGAAAGAAAATTCTGAGGGAGTCACTGAGGGACGGCAAAAACGTCATCGTCTCAAGCTACGTCGTCGGGGAGGGAGAAGCCTACTACGAAGCCGCCATCGCTAAGGGGCTCGAAGGCGTGGTGGCGAAGAGGCTTGACAGCCCTTACCGCCCCGGGGAGAGGAGTAGGGAGTGGCTTAAGGTGAAGAGGGTCAGGACCGTTGACTGCCTTGTCGTGGGCTATACGAAGGGTACAGGGAACAGAGAGGACAGCTTTGGGGCTCTTCTCCTCGGCCTCTATGAAGGGGATAGGCTAACCTATGTGGGGAGGGTGGGGACTGGGTTCACCGACAGGTCGTTAAAGGAATTACTCACCGCCTTCAAACCTTACGAGACCACTCAGCCAAGAGTTGAAGCCCCCGACATCCCCGCTGGCTCAACTTGGTTGAGTCCAGAGCTGGTCGCCGAGGTTGGTTACCAGAACCTCACCGAGGACACCCGCCTGCGCGCCCCCCGCTTCCTAAGGCTGAGAAGTGATAAAGCACCCCGCGACTGCACCATTACACAGGTGAGGCCCATGTCCCTCGAAGAATACAACGCGAAGAGGAACTTCTCTAAGAGCCCCGAGCCCGTGGGGGCGGAGGCGAAGCCGAAGGGGAACAGCTACGTGGTGCAGGAGCACCAAGCGAGCCACCTCCACTGGGACCTCAGGCTCGAGCGAGAGAGGGTGTTGAAGAGCTGGGCGGTGCCGAAGGGGCCCCCGGAGAAGCTGGGGGACAAGCGCCTAGCAGTGGCTGTCGAGGATCACCCACTCGACTACGGGGGCTTCGAGGGCATCATCCCGGAGGGGGAGTACGGCGCCGGCACGGTGAAGATTTGGGACAGGGGCACCTACGAGGCGCGGGAGTGGACGGAGGAAAAGATAGAATTCGTCATCCACGGTGAGCGGCTCAGCGGCCCATACGAGCTCATCCGATTCAGGAAGGCGGGGGAGAAGAATTGGCTCCTCTTCAAGAAGAGATAGATGTAGCCTACCTCGGAACGATGGGGTGGAGCTACAGATTCTGGGTTGGGAAGCTCTACCCTGAGGGGACGAAGCCGATGGCGTACCTAACCGAATACGCGAGAAGCATGAATTCCGTTGAGGTAGACGCTACTTTCTACAGGATACCCTCCATCTCCACGGTAGAAGCTTGGAGGGACTCCGTGCCTGATGGCTTCAGGTTTGCAGCAAAGTTCCCCCGAACTTTGACACATGTCCCCGGACTCGCCTACGACGCTGAGAGGCTCGACATCTTCCTCCGCCACATAGGGGCTCTTGGCGAGAAGCTGGGACCGCTCCTCCTCCAGTTCCCACCATTCCTCAAGCCCACCCACTCCGCCCTCGACGACCTCCTCGAAGCCCTCCCAAGAGGCGGACTCGCCGCCGCGGAGTTCAGGAACAGGGGCTGGTTCACCGAGGAGACTTACCAGATCCTCAGGGATCACGGCGTCGCCCTCGCCTCGACGAATAGGCCAGGAGCACCTGAGGTGGAGACAGCGGGCTTCGCCTACCTCCGCTTGGAGGGAGACCGGAAAGCGGTGAACGGCGAGAGAGGAGTGGTGGAGATGGATAGAGGGGATGAGACGAGGGAGCGGGCAGTTTGGATCCGCAGGCGGCTAGATTCTGGGAAAGATGTGTACGGCTACGTCAGCAAGTACTATTCTGGGTATCCCCCCACAGACATTGAGACGTTGAAGAAACACCTAAGGGTCTAGTCCCATCAAGGGGGCGATATTCGACCATCATCACTTTCCCCCTGAACCGGTGTTATTTCCTCCTCGTCAAGTTGCGTGCGCGCGCGAAGGCGGCGGAAGCCACGGGCGCGCCCTTCCAAGGGTACAAATCGAGTGTCTACAGGACTGAAAGCTGATATCCGAAAGGATAAGACCCTTAACAAAAACCAGAAATTTAGACTACGTGCAATAAATAATAAATGATATTCAGTGCTATTAATTATTCTAATTTGTGCTGTCTCCTGGGTTCACGCGCGTGAACATGAGCACGTTTAGAAATACTATTTTTCATTTTCCTTGTCTAGCTTTCGTGAGCCCCTCATCAGCGAGGGTACTATTGCTAGTCCGACGATTATACCAAGTATTAAGAAGGCAAAGTTAATCGCCCTCAGGAATGTGTCGAGTTCGATCGAACCTATGATTTGGCTTGTACCAACTATCTGTGAGAGCCTGTCATAGGGCATGATGAAAGTCATCAGGAGGAGGGATACAGGTATGCTCATGACACTTCCCGTTTGGTGCAGAGTTGTTCTCACACCATTTGCTACTCCGCGCCGGCTAGGTGGCACTGATCCCATAATTGAACTTACGTTAGGTGAACTGAAGAGAGACCTTCCGAAACCGAATAGGGATAGCCCAATGAGAATTGCGTAGTAGGATGTATCCTTGTTTATTGTGGAGAACCAGAGTAGTGCGGCTGAGTTTAGGATTAGTCCGAGCGTGGCGAAGCCTCTGCTGCCATATTTGTCGGCTAGTCTACCTGTAATCGTATTCATAGTGAGCACAATGATCTCCATCGGGATGAGAATAAGACCAGCCTCAGATGGTGTATAGGCCTTAACTAGTTGTAGGTAGAGAGAGATTATGAAGGGGGCACAATGGTATGCCAGTGAGTTTAGAAAATCAGCTACGTTGCCAGCGGCGAAAAGCCTTATTCTAAATAGACTCAGGTCGAGTGTGGGGTGCTTTTGCTTTCTCTCAAAGGCTATGAATACTATGAATAGGGATAATCCAGCTCCTAGGATTATTTGATTTGATGCGTCAAAGATGCTCCCTATCGTAAGAGCGTACAAGATGATTGCTAGGGCTGCACAATATAGAATTGACCCCAGGTAGTCGAATTTTTCCCCGATGGATTTTACCCCGACCTCCTTTAACCGCTTATAGGCCCAGATTGTTCCGAATATTCCAATTGGTAGGTTGATGAGAAACATAGACCTCCAGCCAAAAAAGGATATCATTATGCCACTAACCGTGTAGCCAACCATCGAACCTAAGTTGCTGGCCATCATGTTTGTTCCAAGCCCCATACCGAGTTCGTTTCTGGGGAAAGCGTCTGTCACTATAGCTGCGCTGTTTGCTGTTAGTAGGGCTGCGCCTGATCCTTGCAAGAATCTGGCCAGGATGAGTTGTTCACCTGACCCAGATATAGCGCAGAAGAGTGAGCCTATTGTGAACACTGCGAATCCTATATTGTATAACTTTACTCTGCCATACATGTCGGCTATCCGCCCCAACATCACCAGAAGTATTGTTAGCATGAGCTTGTAGCCGGTGATGATCCATATTCCGTGGAAGATGTTTGCGTTGAGATCTCCGAGAACTGTTGGGAGTCCTATTGTCAATATACTTGAGTCTAGAGATGCCATAAAGCCGCCTATAGTCGTAACAGTTAGTGCTACCCATTTGTATTTCATCTAGATCCTCTTTTATTCTTGTTTTGCCTTTGAATGTTCTATTTAATTGGTTTTGAACTACCTATACGTCTTGCTATTTGCGCGCACTTGTTCATAAGACACGGTATCGAGGACTTGATTGAATCCAGCTTTGGCGCAAAACTAAATGGATGGTTTGCGCGAGCGTATTTTGAAAATTTCCAAATAGAGTTTCAAGTGCTCTTTTGTATATAGGGTTCTCGCGCGTGCATTATGCGCTTATCATCGAAAGTTTCTTCCCCCCACCCCAGACGTATCAGCCAAAGGTGTCTACGTGACTAGGAGGAGGATGAAGAGGGACGATCAGCAGTGGGTCCTCGACTGGCTGGTCAAGACGACGGGGCGGGTCCAGAACTTCGCCAATGACGAGAGGGATCTCCCACCAGAAGTCAAGTCGTACAGGATGATCCCGCGGGTCCTATACAAGGAGGCCCCGCCAGTTATACAGGCGCGCAAGCCAGGTATACCACGAGTCCCAGCACAGCATCTTCGAGGACAACTAACTTATTCATTAGTGTCCACCATTAACACCTTTAAAAACCCTTGAAGGTGGGCGTTTATAGGTCAAAAATAGACTTATGAAGAATAAGTTTATTATAAAGAGTGAGAATTTGGGGCTTTCTTCAAGCTCCTGATGCTGGTGTCGTAGACTATGGGGGGTATAAATAACCATATTCTGCGACAACTAAGTCTTACTTGATTGGAGATTAAAATAGATCATATTATAGTTTAATCTATCATAGCAAAACAACGTTTAAAATATGGTAGTTATTAATTTAATCTTCAACATATATGAAATATTTTTGTAAATATCAGTGATATCTCAATAATTCAATATAAATTATTAATCTTTGAATGAATTTTTGGGGCAACAAAAGTTGTAAGATTAATTTAGGGAAGTCTAATGGGTAGGGCGGTCGCCTTCGTTTAGTAAGCTAGTGTCAAAGCCAATTATTCGCCCTACTATTTTTTCTCACACATATATCTGGAGCAACGGAGCGCGCGCGACTACAATATTTGGGCGTTGACGCTCCCAGCTATGAGTCCGATCGACCCTAGGGTATACTTCAGCGAATCCCATTTAATGATAGGGACATCTGAGGTGTCACGCTATTGCTGTCTAGATCAACAGATTGGGTATAGC
>CAZIKD010000092.1:0-7865 GCA_964539725.1 uncultured Candidatus Bathyarchaeia archaeon
TTCATGATCGTCGGAATCGTAGTGGTCGCGCTCTTCGGCGCGATGACCCAGGTGGCGCTCCTAATCGCGTGGAGCAGCCTCCTCGGGCTGGTCTCAGCAGCCTTCTGGGTTACGGCGAGCACACTGACCGCCAACATCTCTCCCCCAGAAAGGCTCTCCCAGTCCATGGGGAGGTACAACCTAAGCTGGATACTGGGGTTCGTAGTCGGACCTGCCGCTGGTGGCTATATATCGGGAGCATACGGCTTTCAGGCCCTCTTCCTATGCTTAGCAGCCGTGATTATGGTGAGCGTCGCTGTTATACTCTGGAAAATCAGGCCCGCCATCACGCTGCGTAATAGGAGCGATTCGAAGGGCTTCAACTTCGCCCCCCTGAGGAGACTCGCCCTGGCATACCTCACACTCGTGCCCTTTACCTGCATTCTAGGTATCTACATGGCGATTATGCCCGGGTACCTTAAGCTCGTCGGTCTAGCTCCGGCGCTGGTGGGGCTTCTCCTCACCATGACGAACGGCGTCCGCGGAGTCGGATTCTTCAAAGCCGAGTGGTTCATAGCATGGGGGACGAGGCGCTCAGTCTCCCTCGCTTCCCTCCTCCTATTCGTTGGGATGCTCGTCTTCTCCTTCGCATCATCGACCCTAGAGTACGCCTTACCGCTTGTTCTCTACGGCGCCGCGGCGGGTATAATGACGCCGCTCATGCTCGACTATATAGCTAAGAGGTGCGATAAGGGGAGCCTCGGGGCGGCGATGGGTCTCCACGAGGGGGTTTACGGCGTCGGCATGTGCCTCGGCCCGATGGTAGGTGGAACGATAGCTGAGGTATGGGGACCACCTCTCTTATACAGACTGCTCGCCGGGCTGGCGCTGACGATGCTGCCCCTGGCTTATCTCCTCGCCAGAAACGGTGAGGCGTCTATCTGAAGTACCTCAGCTTTAGGTGCCGCTTAACGACCCTCCCGTTCTGCCCGCTGAGTATACTTGGGGGATACAGCTTGTTGATCCATTGACACCAAGCCTAGACGACACCCCTAGCTCTCAGACTCTTGATCTCTTCCTCGTTAAAACCTGCGAGATCCCTCAATATCTCGTGAGTGTGCTCGCCAAGAAGCGGAGGCGGAGCCTCTACTACACACGGCGTAGAGGACATCCTTATGGCGGGTGCGATCTGCTTGATCCGACCAGCCTCGGGGTGATCCATCTCGATGAGCATACCGCGGTGAAGTACTTGCTCGTCGGCGAATATCTCGTCGATCGTGTATACGGGAGCAACTGGGACGCCGAGTCCCTCAAGGATTGTGATCCACTCGTCCCTCGGTTTCTCCCTGAATCGTTTCTCAAGCAAGGGGATGAGCGTATCGCGGTTCTGGACGCGTTTATCGTTGCCTATGAATCGAGGGTCTTTGGGCAGGTTGGGTAGTCCTAAGCCCTCGCATGTGGAGGCGAAGAGGCGATCATTCCCACCGCCGAGGAGGATGCTCTTCCCATCCGAGGTAACGAAGGCCTGGTAGGGGACTATGCTGGGGTGCGCGCTCCCCATCCTAGGAGGTACCTTCCCAGTGGCGAAGTAGTTCCCCGCCACGTATGTCATCCAGGCGATGCTTCCATCCATCATGGAGACGTCGAGGTGTTGGCCGACGCCGTCTCGTCCCCTCGCCTGGAGGGCGGCTAGTATTGCTATCGTCGCCCACATTCCGGCTCCGAGGTCGGTTATGGCGACGCCTATGCGCACTGGGGGTCCATCAGGCTCACCTGTGATGCCCATGAGTCCTCCCATCCCCTGAATTATTAAGTCGTAACCCGGTTTCTCGGAGTAGGGTCCGGTTTGTCCGAAGCTGCTTATGCTACAGTAAATTAGACGGGGGTTGATCCTGTGCAGTGTCTCGTAGTCAGCTGCTAGCCGAGAGGTTACGCCTGGGCGGAAGTTCTCTATGACGACGTCGCATCTCGACGCGAGTCGGTGGAGGATCTCTTGCCCCTCCCTCGCCTTGAGGTCGATTGTGATGCTCTTCTTATTCCTGTTAGTGGACATGAAGTAGCTGCTCTCCTTGCCTATGAATGGTGGGTATGCACGGGTGTCGTCCCCCGTTCCAGGCATCTCGACCTTGATCACCTCGGCGCCGAGGTCGGCCAGGGTCATGCTGCAGAATGGGCCTGCGAGGACGCGGCTCAAGTCCAGGACTCTTATCCCTCTTAAGGGTGGTGGATTCGTCATGGGGTAGAAGTAGGAGGGTGGGAAATTTAGGGTTGGTGGAGTATCTGCTCCATCTGATGACGTTGGCGCTCTAAGTGAGGCCTCCGCCGTAGCCGCAGATAACGACGAGGTCACCGCGTTTAACTTTACCCTCCTTGACTGCCTCATCTAGGGCGACTGGTACGCTTGCTCTAGCTTGGCCTTAATGTAGCCGCGGTGGCACCTCTCCACATCCTTCTCCGCACAGAGCAGTACGACCCTCTTGTGCCGCTGCATGAGATTACAGAGCATCTCAAACCCCTTCGTCTCATCGATTAGAGTCGGAGGTAACCTTCGGCTGATGTTGCCGAGCTCCCTTATCCAGATGTATCGGGTACCAAGTCTCGCTTCTAATCCCTTCTTCGTGTAGACACCGAGGAAGGCATGGAAAGGATTCTCCCTTACGTCGACAACAACATCAGGGTTAAGCGCATCGAGCTCCGCGAAGAAATCCCCCGGCTTCTTTCCGCCATAACCAATCGTTAGTATTTCCGCCGCCAATGCACTCACTCAGAGGGTTACCACCAAGCGTTCTTCAAGTATGGTTAATAGTCTATGACCTTTCTTAATTAACCATGGAGAATATGGACTACAGGTTGCTACAGTATGCGAACGTCGCTGCGGTTGTCATCGCTATTGCCTGGAATTCCCTGGTCAACATCCTCCCGCTCAACAACGTCAATACGGGAGTTGTCTCTGATTCATACCCAAACCTCTTCACACCACCCGGCTACGTTTTCGTCATCTGGGGGGTAATCTACACCCTCGCAATAATCTTCATGGCGTACCAGGTGAGACCTAGTCAGAGAGGTGCCGATTATCTGTGGAAGATAGGGCGGCTCTACTTCATAAGCTCATTAATCAACGTCATCTGGTTGGTCTTCTTCCATTACTCTTACGGGGTCACGTACCTCTACCTCATCTCGACCGGCATCCTTCTCCTGCTACTCGGTGATTTACTCTTAATCTACATCAGGCTCGGGATTGGGAGTGAAGCGGTCCCCCGGGGGGTCAAGCTCGCGGTCCACGCCCCGATGAGTATCTATCTAGGCTGGATATCGGTGGCGAGCATCGCAGCTATCGCCTCTGCGATCAATGCAGCGGTCCCTGGCATACCCCTAGAGATGCAGGCAATTGCTACGGCGGCGATGCTAGCTGTTGCTCTCATCCTTACTGGGCTCATGCTCTGGGTGAGGAGAGACATCGTCTTCGCCCTTGTTGTGATCTGGGCAGTGACAGGCATATCGATGAAGCAGGCAGGTATACAGGTCATATACATTACAGCCCTCGCAGTCGCAGCGATAGCCGTAGTGGCTATACTACTAACCCCGATCATCAGAAAGATGAATTGGGTCCAGTACTACCTATCCTAGAGGCAAGCAATATGGTTGAGACCGCGTCTTACGACGTCGTGAGGAGGATCGGCGACGTCGAGATCCGTAGCTACCCGAGGCTAATATTCGCCACCGTAACTGGACGTGGCGACGATGGACCCTTCAACCTCCTTGTTAACTACATAGGCGGTGACAACAAGGGGAGGAGCAAGATCTCGATGACGACACCCGTGTTGACTTCGGAGAAAGTGGAAATGACCGCCCCTGTAATCACGCGGGGGGACTCGATGTCTTTCGTCCTGCCTTCGAGGTACACTATCGAGACTGCGCCCGAGCCAAGCGACCCACGCGTCTTGATATACGAGATGCCGGCGCGAAGCCTCGCCGTTATTCGCTTCAGGGGTTACGCTAGGCAGAGCTCAGAGTCGGAGCACACGAGGACGTTGCTCGACACATTGGCAGAGAACCGGATCGAGACCGTCGGGGAACCCGTCCTAATGAGATACAACGCTCCGTGGACCCCTGGGTTCATGCGGAGAAACGAGATAGCCATCGAGATTAGTGAGAAGAGCTAGTAGCCGAGAAACACATCGTCGCTAGGGAATTGGACACTCAGATCAAAGCCCTACAAATAGTGGGAAGAAGGGATTGCCTAAGTAGGTTTAGCCACGCCAGACCCTCTCGAAGAGACGCACCCAGTTTCCACCGAGAATGCCATTGATCTCCTTGTCCGAGTAGCCCCGGGAGACCAACCCCTTTGTCAGGTTCGGCATGTAGCCGAGCCAGCCGTAGCCCCAGTCCTTGTCAAGGGCCGAGAAGTAGGTCACATCAACCGTCTCTTGGTACTTCTGGATGTAGGCCATGCGGTCGAGGGTGCTGTTGTAGTCCACGTCGCTGCCGAATCCGACGTGTTCGGCGCCCACAAGATCGACAGCGTACTCTATCTGGTCGATGATGTCGTCGGTGAGCTTCGAATTGCCAGGTTTCTTGGCGAAATAGGGTGTGATGCCGATGACGCCACCCTTATCCGTGCAAGCCTTCATCGCCTCATCGGTCTTCGCCCTCTGCATGGAGTACGCCGTGAACTCTCCGTAGAAGGTGTGCCGGTTGTTCCACTTCGCCCAGTCGCTCAATTCCCTCGGGGTTGAGGATCGGGGTATGATGTGGGTGAAGGCGACGGGGTCCTTCGAAGCCTCTATGGCTTCCATGCTCGTCTGGTCCCCGCTGTGGCTGAGGTCGATGAGGACCCCGAGTATATTCATCTCCTCGACTAGGGAGACGCCGAAATTGCTGAGGCCCGCATTGCACCGTTCTTTACAGCCGTCGCCGGCAGCGTTCCTGTTGTTGTAGGTGAGCTGAATTACGCGAATACCCCAGTCGTAAGCTATCTTCAGGAAATTGAGGTTCCCCTCGAGGAAGCTGCTGTCTTGTGGGCCAAAGATGACTGTGTTTGCCCTCCCTCTTCGCCTTTTTTATATCCTCAGCCTTCCTCACGATAAGGGCCTTATCCTTCGTCTTCTCTGCCCACGAATGGTACTGGTTAAGCTCATTCAGTGCCTCTGTGAGGCTGTTCTGCATTGCGACGGTTGCATTTGAGGCGGTTAAACCGCCCCTTATCATGTCGTCGACCCAGATGTCCTCCCCAACATAGTCGAGATAGGCGACGAGGCTCGCGTCTACAACGTAGCTTTCCTTATGAAGAGCCATAGCGTGAGCGACCTCGTCCTTGCTCAGATCAAGATAGCTGCGCATGAATATCGGTCAAAGACACCGGTGGTGAGTATAAAAATGGGTACCATTCTAATCTCGCGCGTGAGTAATATAATAAACCTCACTCAGGCTGTAAATATCAATGAAGTTCAATAAGGTTAATTTAATCTACTACTCTCCGACTGGTACCTCCAAGAAAATACTAGAAAGCGTCGCGAAGGGCATAGGCATCAAGGGAGTCGTGCACATCGACCTCACCCCATACGATGCGGTGTCTGGCAGCCACTCGATCCCCGAGGGGGAGCTTGCGGTCTTCGCTGTTCCTGTCTACAGCGGGCGTGTCCCTCCCGTCGCAGCCCAAAGGCTTCGGATGATGAAGGGAAAGGATAACCCCGCGGTCCTCGTAGCCGTCTATGGCAATAGGGCCTTCGAGGATGCTCTCATTGAACTCAAGGACATAACCACTGAGCAAGGATTCATGACCATAGCCGGTGCCGCGTTCATCGGTGAGCACAGCTTCTCAAGCGAAGCCACCCCAATAGCCCCTGGGCGCCCAGACGCTGAGGACTTGTCCAAGGCGAAGAGATTCGGGGAACAGGTAAAAATCAAACTAGAAGGCAAGATTAAGCCCGTCGAGATCACCGTACCGGGTAATAGACCCTACAGGGAGAGGAACCCTTCAGGCCCTAGGTTCCCCGAGACGACGGTCGAGTCATGCACTATGTGCGGGGTATGCGCAGAGGTCTGCCCTACAAACTCCATCACAGTCTCAGAAAAGGTCGAGACGATGAAGGATACATGCACAGCGTGCTCAGCTTGCGTAAAGGTTTGCCCGACGGCGGCGAGGGTCTGGACGAATGAAGGAATAAGGAAAGCAGCGGTCTGGCTTACAACCGAGTACAGCAAGCGTAGAGAACCAAACTTCTTTTTGGGAGGCTAGCCTCCCCACACTCTTTTAAAGAGTTTCACAAAGTTAAGCCCGAGCATCTTCTTGATCTCCTGGTCGCTGTAGCTGCGTGCCATCAGCCCCATGGTGAAGTTGGGCATGTTCTCCATCCACCCGTAGCCCCAGGACTTGTCCATCGGGGTGAAGTAGTCCACGTCGATTCTATGAGGGTTCTTCCAGATGAAGGCTGCGCGTGTTATGGAGTTGGGGAACTCGAGGTCGCTACCAAAGCCCGTTTTATCGACGCCTACCACGTTGACAGTCACGTCGAGCTGATCTAGAATATCATCTGTTAATGTGCTCTTACCCGCCTTCTTCACGAAGAAGGGGGTCACACCTATGACTCCGCCCTTTTCGGCGCACGCCTTCATCATATCATCTGGCTTCCCACGCTGCTTACTGTAGGCAACGAAGTCGCCCCAGAGGCTAGTGGATTGATTCGCCCACTCAGCATAGCCTCCGGGTTTTTCGGGGGCAGATTTGCGTGGGATAATGTGGGTGAAGCTTACTGGGTCCTTCGACTGGTTGATCGCGTCCCAGCAGGTCTGGTCCCCAGTATGGCTGAGGTCGATGAGGATGCCGAGTTTATTCATTCTCTCAACGACCTTCTCTCCGAAGGCACTTAGGCCGGGATCCTTCTTTTCCCTGCATCCAGCGCCGACTTCGTTCTGCCAATTATATGTAAGCTGCATAGCGCGGAGACCGAGTTGGTAGGCGACGTCGAGGAAGTCGATGTTCCTCTCGAGGAACGCACTGTCCTGGGGGCCGTAGATGATGCCGTGCTTCCCTTCTCTCTTCGCCCTCTCGATGTCGGCGCCCTTCTTTATGACGAGGACGCGGTCCTTATTCTTCTCAGCCCAGTGGTTGTGCTCCATGAGCTCCTTTAGGGCTCCCCCGAAGCTCCGCTGCATGCAGACGGTGAGGTTCGAGGCGGTGAGTCCACCCTTTATGACGTCGTTGAGCCACATGTTTTCAGCGACGTAGTCGATGACGGCGACTATGCTGCTATCAATAACGATACTCTCCCTGTGCAGGGCCAACGCGTGGTCCTTTTCATCCTTGCTTAGATCCAGGTAGCTTCTAGGAGCCATGGATAATGATAGGTGGTCAATATTAAAGACTTGATTTTGCGGATGCGTCAATACCGATCACGCCTATCGATCATGGCGGATTCGTAGTACAACGATGCGCGCGCCCACTCGTAGAATTCGGCGACTTCCCTCATAGCCTCACTTAGGGTCCTCTGCATGCAGACAGTAGCATTGCTCGCCGTCACGCCGCCCTTCGCCATATCCTCAAGCATCAGATCTTCCCCGACGCTGTCGATGAAAGCTACGATGCTCGCGTCGATGACTATGCTCTCGCTGTGTAGCGCTTCGGCGTGCGCCAAATCGTCTTTTGTTAATAATAGGTAGCTTCTTGGAGCCATGGGGGATCATCCGCACGGGCGAATAAAGGTGGTCTCACCGCGGCGGTTGATAGAAAATTATATGCAAAAAGCTGTTTTAGGGAAAGATTTTCAAAAGTATTAGAAATCAAATGGTGAAGGCTAGATGGAAAAAAAGTTGCGCGCGCTGATAAAAATTATTTTTTTTAAAGAATTAATAATCCAATCAACGGAATAATCTGAATAAATAGGTTA
>CAZIKD010000093.1:0-7839 GCA_964539725.1 uncultured Candidatus Bathyarchaeia archaeon
TCAGAGACCTTGCCCACCTCAAGCCCGATTCCCTGCTGAAGAGTTCTACCGGTTAGGATAACCACATCGATCTTACCCGCCAAGAGCCCATCTCCAAGAGAATTACTTTTTGTAATAAGAACAAATAAGACATAAAACCCTTGTGATAGCATGCGCTACCTTGTATCCCCTTTCCTTTACCATGGCAACAATGACGCGCGCGCACGCTCCTTAATTTTGACTCCCTAATATTCTTCGCCACCAACTGCTCCTTCCTCTTTATATCCTCCGGAGTATCATACTCGGCCTCCATATCAAACGGCTTCGGTCTATCCACAGGTCTCTTATCCACTGGCTTAGGATTTCTTTCCCCTGATTCGATAGGATTTCATCAACTAATGAAACGTTGTCTGGTGTAATCGCGTGCGCATCTGGGATCAGTTCTTCACTTATAGCCCTGAACGAACCTTTTGAGATAAGTTTAAGAATGAAGCCCTTTGTGAACGTCACACCGTTCTCTCCCATAAAGCCCAAAATGGCTTGGATATGAATCTCCAGAGTCTTAGGTGCCCGAGTCACCAACAATATGTCATAGAATTTTCCACGGGGTGAGCGCGTGCATTAGTAGAGCTAACCTCTGAGCGACATTTTTAGGATATCATTGTTTATCATCCCATTATAGAAGACTCTACCAGTTTTTGCGCATATTAATGTGACCACTGCAGGGGCAAAAAGTGCTGGATCGATTTTAGTGAAGTCGAAGTCTACTTCACTGTATATCTCGTATGAGGTCCTCCCATAATCCTTACAGTTACTCGATGGGGTTCTATTTGCTAGATCCATCAGAAGTTGCTCCTCTTCATCTACAACGAAGCTTGTGACGCCTCCGTAGGTCAAGGCGTCCTCGGCACGTCCCATAGCCTTTCCACTATCTACGTGCGGGGGCATGATCGGGGCGTAGCCGACTCCATATTTTACCTTCTTTAAGTCTATACCGAGAACATCGAGCCTGAAGAGTCCCGTCTCCACAACCCTTCCTGAGATTTGAACCATACCAGCCATCGACGTTGTTGAGGTGAGTAACATAAAGAGGTTATCAGGTTTGACGTTGCAGGATTCCGCGATGAATCTAGCTGCGGCATCCGTGGGTTTCCTGTGACTTTCAAGAAGGATCGTCGCAACATCGGACTCGTCCTTGTATTCGATCTTCTGGAAGACCTTTTTGGGTTTTAGAACAAGCGCCCTAGCTGGACCTGAGCCATCTGCTGTGTAATCCTCTACGGATATCTTCCAACCTGCGAGCTGAGAACCAAATAGTGACCATGCCGGTTGATCCGTCGAAACCACGATGGTGGGTAATTGGAGCCCACCGTAATCTGAGTAGCTTAGGCTGACCTCTCCGGCTCCACCCATGGCTATCCGAGTAGTCATGAGGCCGGCCTCATATCCTCCTTTAGCTTCGAGACCTGTGTCGATTATTGTTGATCCACAGGGTAGTTTTTCAACCAAAACATTGTAGTACTGTGGGTCGTCTAGAAGCTTGTCGACCAGTTTCTTTGTAAGTTTGTTTAGGCTCAGCAAATCGATTCTAGTCTCTACTTATTTCGATGATGTTAATAGAATTAGCGATCAGTATCGATTGAGAGGAGTTAATGTTTCTTTACTTATCAACGTAGTCTACGACCGAGCCTTCCTTTGTCAGAAGGTAATATACACGGTCGTCCTTCATTTGCTTCTCTACGCAATATCCCCACTTGAGTATATCCATGTGCCAGCTGAGTGTTTTTTCATCCAAATCCGTTCTGGTTTTTAGATCCTCGAGTGTAGCGGAGCCACTCTTGAGTTCTCTGAGTATGGTCCGCCTGATTGGGTTGTTCATTGCCCTAAGATAGCGACGGTGCCTTTCTTTTGTTTCTTCCATCGAGCCTCCGATGGTCTTCGTATCCTTGTCGCTCAAAGATCATTTTCACTCTCCTCACGTGCGAGCGTGCTTAAAGTCAACATAGCCCTCAAGGATGTTCTTCCAATCGATGTACTCGCTCATGATCTTACGAGTAAGCTGAATCTTGCGAGTAGACATGGGTACTGGGACTATTCTGCCATCGAGGGGCTCAAGCTTCGTCACTGTTGTGAATGTATCATCGGCTACAAGTAGAAGGGGGATACCCTTTGACTCTGCGGCGGAGATTACCTGAGTCGAGGGGTAGATGTTACCGGTGAGTATAATGGCGCTTGGCTTAGTCTGGAGCGCCATAAGGATCATATCTGGTCGGTCGCCGCCGGTGATAAAAGCCCTATCTACGCCACGCCTCAGATAGCCCATAGCTGCCTCAGGTGACATGGCGCCTACTAGATAGTTGTCGACGATCCTGTCGAGGCCACCTTTCCCAGCTAAGACCTCAGCTTCTAGGGAGTTCACGACATCCTGAACGGTGGGTAGTGTTAATTCCCTGTGGTCTGGTACGACGCCGTAAACATTTACTTTACATTTACAGAGGACCTCGGAAACTACGCCTCGCATCCTTTCAAGTTGCTGAAATGGGACGAAGTTAATTATTATCCCGAGGACGTCGACGCCCCTTTGTACCATATAGTTACTATAAAGCAGGGCTTTATCCGCAGCTAAATCACCGTCTCCCTTAACTGAGAATATAACCTTAGCGCCAAACTCCTTGGAAAGAGTTGCCACGTCGAGGCTGGAGCAGAATAGCACCTCTGGGGTCTGGGCTGCCTCAATGATGAGTATATCCTTATCTTTTTTCACATTCTCATAGGATTCCATTACATGGGTCTTCAAGGAATCGTAGTTCTTCGATACGAGGTCTAGGTAACGGCTCCCAAGGACTACAGGACAAAGCTCCTCAATTGTTTCATTTAAGCTTAATACCTCTTTCATCATCGTAACGTCAGGGTCGATGTATCTGCCGTCGACCATCTTGTAGCCTTGCCCTATAGGTTTGAAGTACCCGACTCTCATTCCAATTTCATTAAATGTATTATAGAGGCCAAGACAAAGGGCTGTTTTCCCGCTAAATTTAGTCCCAGCTATATAAAGTGGATATACCATGTATATGACTATACCCTTTCATAGTTAAAGTTATTTTGACAAAGTGATCTTCACGTCGAGGGCGTAGTCACCCTCCCCAGCCTTATAGACAATTACAGGATTGATGTCCATCTCCACAATTTCTGGGAAGTCACTGACAAGTTGGCTCACTCTCAGGATCATGTCCTTAAGTGCAGATATGTCAGAAGGATCCTCTCCCCTAATCCCCTTAAGTAGAGTGTAAGCTTTCGTTTCCTCCATCATCTCGTTAGCCTCATGGTCTGTAAGTGGGGCTAGGCGGAATGATACATCTTTCAGGAAATTAACGTATATTCCTCCAAGGCCAAACATTAGTAGGGCGCCAAACTGTAAATCCTGACTCATGCCGATGATCATTTCGCGTCCCCTCGGGATCATGTGGTAGACCATTACACCGTAGATTCTTGCCCGGGGAATGAATTTATTGACGCTGGTCATTATTTGGTCAAATGCTGTTTTCACGTCTGTGGATGAGTTTAGGTTCAATGCCACACCGCCGACATCTGTTTTATGTAGGATATCAGGGGAGACGATCCTGAGTACAACGGGGTATCCTAGTTCCTCCGCGTATTCAGCTGCCATGTCTGCATTTATGGCTAGTTTATTCCTAGGAACTGGTATACCATAAGCCTCTACGATATCTGCGGCTTCTGTCGAGAGGAGCACAACTCTGCTATCCATACGAGCGACCTTGATCACATTCTTCACTCTAGTCGAGTCGACATCGTCGAACCTCTTTATCGAAAAGACGGGGAGCTTCAAAAAGCGGGCATATTGATACATAGCCGATATTGCCTGAATCGCCTTCTCAGGAAAATCGAAGCAGGGAACTCCGTTGTTCATTAGGTAACTTGTAGCTTCTTCAACCGTTTTACCTCCCATGAAAACGGCTAGGATGGGCTTTTGGTTTAGAGCCGGCTTCATCTTCACTATATTCTTTGCTGTCTCCAAGCTTTCCGTCATAGCCTGTGGTGTAAGAAGGACGATAACAGCGTTAACTTCATCATCCTTTATGATTTCGTCGAGTGCGAAAGCATATCGGTCCGCTTTTGCATCACCTAGGACGTCTATAGGGTTACCTGTCGCTGATGCGGGTGGAAGATTTCTATGGAGTCTACTCTGAACCTCGCTCGAAATTGAAGAGATCTTGACGCCAAGCTTTTCACTAAGATCTGTTGCGAGGATACCTGGCCCTCCAGCGTTTGTGATTATGGCTATTCCCTCGTCTTTTGGTAAGGGTTGCTCTGTGAAAGCTAGCCCATAGTCAAATAGTTCCTCAATACTATTAGCTAGGATTACCCCAGCCTTGTTAAATGCAGTCTGATAAGCGAGTAAGCTCCCCACAAGCGCACCAGTATGACTCCCTGCTGCTCTTGCGCCAGCTGAGGATGTTCCACCCTTAAGGACAACAATGGGTTTTTTCTTAACAACTCGTGTGGAAGCTTCGAGGAACTTTCTACCCTTATCAATTGACTCGAGATAAAGTAGGATGACCGAGACTTCATCGTCCTCGCTCATTGCTTCTAAAAAGTCGATCTCGTCGAGGTCAGCCTTATTTCCTAGGCTGATGAAGCTGTGGAAGCCTATATTCTCTTTTATTACCCAGTCAAGTACAGCTGTCCCGAGCGCTCCGCTCTGGGAGATGAATCCTATCTTTCCTCGTCGCGGCATCTCAACCGCAAAACTTAGGTTCAATGGTGTCACTGTGCTTATTAATCCGAGACAGTTAGGCCCCTGGATCCGCATCCCATACTTTTTACCAATCTGAATGAGTTGTTGTTCTAGGACTGCACCTTCATGTCCGGTCTCCTTGAAACCCGCGGATATCACAACTAGAGCCTTGACACCCTTCTTTCCGCATTCTTCAGCTACCTGTAGGACTGAGGCCGAGGGGATAGTAATCACGGATAAATCCACGTCGTTTGGTACATCAACTACAGATGGATAACACTTCAATCCAAGGATCTCATCGGCTCCAGGGTTCACCGGGTAGATGTTTCCATTAAACCCTGAGTCTAGCATATTCTTTGTTAATATATAGCCGATCTTACCGGGTGTCTTTGAGGCTCCTATAATGGCGACTGATCCGGGATGAAATATGGCGTCAAGATTCAAGCTTGTTTTCTGAGACACCTGGGTTCAAGTTACTAGAAATCCTCAAAAATAAAAAGGTTCATTAAATTTGCTTACGCCGTTAGGATGAAATTCTACAGGAAATTTTATTCTATGGGTATAGGGAAAAGAATCGTCATTTTAGTTTCTCTGGTTTTTCGATAAGTCTCTTCTTCATTAAGTGAGATCCATCGTCGTAGTGTGGTTTACGAGTTACGTTATCTCCATATTTTTCTATTTCCCTGGCATCATCAGCGACTAAAGCAGCCGTTCTCATAAGTTCGTGAGCCGTAGCACATAGGGCTGTATAGACTGTCCAGTCCTTTTCCTTAAAGCAAGCCTCGCTGGTGAGGTAGGAAACACGTTTCGCCATCTCATAAGATGCCCCTGCCTTTGCCAAGGAGTATGGGTTTGATAGGCCGGAGGCTTTGAGCGCTTTTTCTCGGGTAATATTCAGCAGGGGTAGTTCGAGCTTCTCACCTAACTTCAGTTTTTCGATCAACGCGTCGATCGTCTGGTAAATTAGGCTATATACCCCGGTCACTGAGAGAACCTTAGTCGCATCGGCGTTGAAGATGGCCATTTCGATCGGGTCGAGGAACTCCCTGCGTGCCCCGATCATCGAGTCTGCTTCCACTATTATACAGCCCATCCCCTTGCCCTGAAGTTCCTCGATCAGGCTTTTGGGGCCATCGGAGACGACCACCACTGGAATACCGGAAGCCGATATCAACTCCCTCGCTTTTGTCGGCCCTTTTGTGCTGGCATTAGGGCTCGTCACGAATACAAGGTCTGGTTTAAGACCAACCATGATCCTCGAAACTTCCTCCGACTGTCTACCACCCATGTTGGCCCCTGAGGAGATTACTCTGACTTCCATGTCATCCCTTTCAGCCCTCTCGTCGAGGAGGAGCTCTATCATTGGTGCCGTCGCTATATTGCCCACTTTGAGAAAACCGATTAAAACCATTTTAATCTACGTAAAAGAAATAGTTCGATAGCCATTATAATCTTTGCTCCCTTATTAAACGGGGATTGCTCAGATTCAAGGCGTGAGTAAGGAAAAGTTTGGTAAATTTACTTACTTGTTCGTGCCTTGATTATTTCCCTGCATTTATCGGCGTAATCGCAGTAGTCTAAGCAGGACGCGTTGCTATCGGGTCTCGGCCACTCTTTTCCGCATTTCAGACAAACACCAGTGTCCTCGTCGCTCCAGATCTCGACATCGCCACCACAGGATATGCACTTAGTGTAGGCTAAGGTCGGTCGAATGAAGTCCCTGATTCCGGGGCATGTCTCCGGGCTTGTCGGCTTAGATCTCCTGAAACTCATTTTCATTCGTTCTCCAACTATGCGCGCGTTGCTGGTTTCAAGATTTATCTTCGTTAAATAAATACATTAACAAAGTAAAGGACGTATTGCGGGAATCCTTTCTCTCGATACTTCAATATGTTTTTCTGAAGAAATACTTAAACGGGTTCCCCCCTTTCTCATATTATGGCTAAGCGACCAAAAGTTTTTGGGCATCTGCTCGTTGAGGTAATAAAGGCTGAAGGATGCGTTGCCTGTGGTTCCTGCGTTTCCGTCTGCCCGGTTGAGGCGATCAGCTTCATCGATGGGTTACCTAAGCTAACGGGAAAATGTACTGCATGTGGAGAGTGTTACAATGCGTGTCCTAGAATAGAGCATGATTATGGTAAACTTGAAGCTTGTGCTCTTGGGAGGAATAGGTCCGTTGATGAGGCAGCTCATGGTATCCTTCTTGGGGCATACGCCGTCAGGACGCTGCAACCTGAGGTAAAGGAACGCGCGCAGGACGGTGGGGCAGTTACATCCATTCTTCTCAGTTGTCTCGATGAGGGCGCTAGCGCTATCGTTGCGGGACTCGATAAGGAGAGGGTCTGGTCCCCTGTACCCGTCCTTGCGAGAGATAATCACACAGTGATAGAATGCGCTGGAACGAAGTACACATCTGCCCCTATGCTTCTCGCGTTGAAGCAGGCTGAACAGGAGGGCCTTAAGAAGCTGGCGTTTGTTAGCACCCCCTGCCAAATACACGCCCTCAGAATGCGTCAAAAGAATGCAATGAAGACCGATTCTCTAGCCCTCGGGTTATTCTGCATGGAGACGTTCAACTACAACAAACTGATGGCTTACCTAAAGGAGCAGGGGGTTGATTCTGCTAAGGTAAAGAAGTTCGAGATCAAGAGCGGCAAATTCATCGCCCATAGGGAAGGAGAACCACCCTTCGAGGCTAAGATTAGGAAGTTAAAGGAGCTGTCCCGAAATTGTTGCAGAGTGTGTATTGATTACACTTCGGAGCTTGCTGACTTATCCATTGGTAACGTCGGATCACCCGATGGTTATTCTACAGTCTTGGTGAGGACACAGAAGGGGGAAGCTGCCCTGAGGACGGCGGAGGAAAGGGGGCTCATCGAGGTGAAGTCTCTCAAGGATTACCAACCGGGGATGAGCCTTGTGGACCGGCTCAGCGATATGAAGAAGAAGGAGAACAGCGGGAAACCTTTAGACCAGTAACCCCTTCAGCTTTGCCCTCTCGACGAGGCCATTTAAGATATCCTCTCTTAGGGGGTGGGGTTTGCCTACGAGCATGACCTCGTAGTGAAGTTTGGCGAGGAATTCCACTATCCTGGAGTTGGTGG
>CAZIKD010000094.1:0-7815 GCA_964539725.1 uncultured Candidatus Bathyarchaeia archaeon
AAAAAATTAGTATGAGTAATATATATTTAAAATTACCCAATGCGCGCGCGATTACCCAATGAGAGTAAACTTTTCCTGAAAGAACAGATGCATGTAATTAAGTTCATATGATCGATGTCATCAGCTCAGGGACGCATTTGATGTGGCATTCCTATCTTTATAGTTGAGGAGTTATGACTTAGAGAGGGCATAAAGTAACTACTACAACTGGTACACTGTGCATTACGGTTCGTGGCGCGCGCGCGAGAAAGCGTCGACAAACTGGTAAAGCTTCTGCGAACCTTCAACAAACTGGATGGGATGCAAGTCCAATTCAACATAGTGAACGCAGAAATCCTCAAAACTGCCCAAAGAGAACCCGAAAAATACAGAAACCTCACTGTATGACTATGGGGGCTACCCGCATACTTCACGAGGCTCCCTAAAGAGTTCCAAGACCATCTAATAGCTAGATCCAGTCACAAGATCTAAAGAGATGACACGCGACGCATGTTCGTCAGAATAATAGAAATGTCAATTTATCCGAGTATCACTTTGTCATAAGCTCTGATATCCCTAGTGTTTCGGCGTCCAGTGGAAACATTGGCCGTTTGAGTTTGGTCCAGGGGAATGCAGCAAGACGTGTTCCATGCCAGCCGGGTAGATCAAGTTCAATGATCCTCTTCGCGATTGGCTCATGGGCAGCTCGGTAGTGAACGCATGATTTGACAAGTATGATCCTGTAACCTGTTGGCTCAAGGCCGAGGCTTCTGTATAGTTGAAGGTCCAAAGGCTGTTCGCTCTTCTCAGTTAGGATCACGTCGATCCCCTTGACGTTGAAGACAACGGTTCTGCCCATGTCTCCACCATAGATCATGGCTGTCGGGGTATACTTTCCATCAGTTATCGCCTTAACGTATCCGGTGACCTCTAACGGATCCCCGACCCATGGCTCTGTTTTCCCACCGATCCTCATCGTGATTGTTTTGCCTACTCCGGCCTTGATCGCTGTCTCAACCGCCTCGGGATCTCGTAGAACAGCGACGCAGGCGTTGTCAACGCCTCTCTCCAGCATAGCCTTCAAGGCAATTGTCCCGTCTTGAGGTGGGCCTCCCCCTGGGTTGTCAGCTTGGTCAGTCAGTATGACCGGTCCGCTTGGCTCAGCTAATGCGATATCGAGTGCCCTGTCCATCGGCACTACCCTGGCGAGGAAGTCGAGCCGGAGGTCCCAGCATAGCCTGCTCAGCTCATCTGCTTTTCGCTGAGCGAGTGCAGCGTCTCCATCTGTTATGGCCATCATCGTGACGCCGGGGTAAGGAACATCAGCGTAGGGGTATCCCGCAGAGACGGTAACTGATAGTACGCCTGGCTCTTTCTCTATCTGGAGCGCCTTCTCCATGAGAGTCTTCATCGGGTAGTACCCCGTCTTCTGCATCACCGGAGTTATGATCATGTTAGGCTGCGAGTAGGCAATAACCGGCTTTATCTTTCCCCTTATGGTGTCGATGAGCAGCTGCGTGATCTCAGCAGATCGGTCATACCCATCGATGTGGGGGTAGGTGTCGTAGCCGCAGAAGAAGCTACCATACTTCATCATCTTCGGGCCTATGTTAGCATGTTGATCCAGTGGGGTAACGACTGGGATCTTATCTCCTGTAACCTTTCTCACCTGCTCCAGCACGTGCCCTTCGAGGTCATCCTCATCTTCAGTTGCACCCCCTCCATGCAGAAGGAGGAGAACTCCATCGACTGGCATCGCCTTCTCAATGCCTTCGAGGATAGGGTTGAGCAAAGAATAATATGACTCATTGAGGACGCGTCCCTTCGAGTCAGGCCAACCATAGACTGTTGGAATAAGTTCTACATTTTCACGCTCACAGACATCGATCATACCTGCGAGGTTGGTCCTTTTCCCTTTGTTAAGCTTGATTGCATCCTGACCGTTGAAGACCTTACCTTTAATGAACTGGGTGATGAACGTGTTAGATTCGTGTTCAATCCCGCCACCAACTAACCTAATCTTCTCCAAAGAGCTTCCCTGAATCATAGTTTTTTAATAAATATTTAATATGTATGAGCGCGCGAAATGCAAACAATGGGGCGTTTAAGGGATTTTTGTGAGGCATTTGAGCTGGTCGCTTAGGCGTCTTCGACCCGTCTCAGCGGTCACCTCACTTCTTGTGGCCTCGATGACGCCTCGGGTCATGTCGAGTTTGCGTCTGAGGCCTTTTAGGAGGCTGGCGTCCTCCATGGCGACTAGGTGGAGGTAGATCTGTTCCATTCGGTTGAGGTGGTGCTCCGCCTTGTCGAGGTCGCCGGTTCTGAGTGCGTCTAGGGCCTCGCGTCGGAGTTCACCGGGGACGTCGCCTAGACCGAGTAGGTATCGGGTGGGTGTGGTGGCGGCACGTTGAGGCGTTGGGTATGTATCTGTGGCGAGGAGGCTGTGGAGGATCGTGGCCTCGGCGTGTTCCTCGTGGGCGGCCTCGACTTCCTCATACTGGCCGAGTTCGGGGTGGGCGTCTATGTGGGGCTTGGCCTCTTCGAGAAGACGGCGCGCCTCTATGAGGTTGGTCTGAGCCCTGTCTGGTTGTTTGTTGTGGTCGAGTAGTATGGCCTGCTTGCTTAGTTGGCGGGCTTTGCGGGCCCTGGTGAGGACCGCGTCTCTGGCGTTTTCGCGTGTTTGGAGTTCTTCGGTAGCTTCCTTGATTATGTTTTGCAGGGTCTCGTCGTCGCTTAGCATGGGTGTTGTTTGGCATGGGGGCTTATATCCGCTCTCCCGGGGGAGTTTGGGTCAACTCCCGAGAAACCCGTGCGCGTATACGTCTGATGGAGAGGTGGCCGCTATACATTTCAACGCAGATGCGCATGTTACCTCATTGAAACAGGAAGCCCATGACTTAAGTCATGGGTAGTTCATGGTCCGTTGAGTATGTCTCGTAGGATGTCTCCGGTGATGTTTGCGCCGGTGAGGATGAGGCCCACCTTCTTGCCATTGAGATGGTGGCGGAGCTTGATGGCAGCTGCCAGCGGAGCGGCTCCTGCTCCCTCGGCGATGGTGTGGGCCTTCTCTGCGTAGTGTTTTATGGCTGCGCGTATCTCGGCCTCGTTTACGAGGGTGAAGTCATCAGCTAAATTTCGTAGGATCTGGATGGGGAGCTGGAAGGCTTGGCGGGTGGCGAGGCCGTCTGCGATTGTCTTGGCGGGCGGGGTGGATTCGAGGTTGCCGCTGAGCCAGCTGTTGTATACTGCTGGTAGTGCCTCGGTTTGGACGGCGATTATTCGGGTGCTTGGGCTGAGTGCCTTGTAAGCGATGGCGGCGCCGCATGCGCATGTTCCTGCTCCTACTGGGGCGATGACGGCGTCGAGGTCGGGCTGGTCCTCAATCATCTCGAGGGCGAGGGTGCCTACGCCGGCGATGAGGTGGGGCTCGTTGGCGCTATGGATGTAGCGGTATCCATGCTCCTTGGCAAGGGTCTCGGCGTTCAGGCGGGCCTCGTCGTAGTCTGCTCCCTGCTCTATGATTGAGGCTCCGTAGCTGCGTATGGAGGCGACTTTGATGGGGTTGGCGCCTTTCTGGACGCAGACGGTGGCTTTTACTCCGTAGATTTTGGCGGCGAGGGCTATGGATTGGCCGTGGTTGCCTGTGCTTGCCGTTATTACGCCTCTCCGGCGTTCGTCTGGTGTGAGTTGGGCGACGAGGTTTATTCCACCGCGGATCTTGAAGGCGCCTGTTGGGTTGTGGTTCTCGTGTTTAACATAGGCCTCGGCGCCGAGGAGGTCGTTTAGGAGGGGGTAGGTGTGGAGGGGTGTTCGTAGGAGGTGGGGTTGGATGCGTCTGCGGGCGGCTATTATATCCCTTACAGTTGGGGGTTCCATGGATGAAGGTCAGCGCGGAGGCTTATCTGTGTTCGGTTCATGCCTTGTTACAGCTCGCGTATGTGATCCACTATAAACTAAACCCTTTTAACCCGCCTCCTACCTCATCCCCCAGTCACAAGGGAATCCGCCGCATGCTTTGACTCGAAGCCCTGCGGGGCCCCGATAACGACACGTCGAATTCCGGTGATGAAGGAGATCAAAACATGCAGATCACATCATTCGAACAACTCCACCTCACCCCCGAGGTCACTCAGGCAATCGCTGATATGGGCTGGGAGGCCCCCACCCCCATACAGGCGGAGGCCATGGGACCTCTACTCGACGGCAGAGACGTCCTAGGACAGGCACAGACAGGCACCGGGAAGACCGCCGCCTTCGGCATCCCCCTTATAGAGCGCATCGACACTCGCCTAAAGACGGTGCAGGGGCTCGTCCTCGCCCCCACGCGGGAGCTCGCCGTCCAGATCGCGGACCACCTCAACGCACTCGCCACCCACCGCGGCGTCAGGGCCCTCCCCGTCTACGGCGGAGAACCCATACAGCGCCAGACTAAGGCTCTAAAACAGGGGATCCACATAGTGGTTGGTACGCCTGGTAGGATACTTGACCACCTCGGCCAGGGCACCCTAACACTTCGCAACGTAACCACAGTCGTCCTCGATGAGGCCGATAGGATGCTTGATATGGGCTTCATAGTTGACATAAGGAGGATCCTCGCCGACACCCCCAAGCAGAAGCAGATGAGCCTATTCAGCGCCACACTGGACCGTAACGTCCTCCAGCTCAGCAAGGAGTTCATGCATCACCCACTCAAGTTATTAGTAAGCCGCGACGAGATCGCCCTCCCCCAGATAGAGCAGCGCTACTTGGAGGTCGAGCCAAGGGACAAGTTCAACGCCCTGACCACTATACTCGACACACAGCACGTACAGCGCGCAATAGTCTTCGCCCGTACCCAGCGCGGCGTCCAACGCTTGGCCAAGATGCTGCACACTCGAGGCTATGACGCCAAACCTCTGCATGGTGGTTTAACACAGCCTCAGCGGGACGCCGTCTCCGAGTCCTTCCGCGCCGGTAAACTCCGCATCCTCGTCGCCACAGATGTCGCTGCGAGGGGGCTCGACATCCATGAAGTAACCCACATTATTAACCACAATATACCCGAGGACGCCGTCAACTACTTCCACAGGATCGGCAGAACTGCACGGATGCAGGCGGAGGGCACGGCCATAAGCCTCGCCGCCCCCGACGAGATCAAGGACCTCAAGCGCATAATGGCGATGACGAAGACCAACATAATCCCCCTAGAACTCAGCTACTCTCATGCTGAGGAGGCTCCCGTCACTCGCTGCGCAAAATGCGGTAAAGAATTCAAACCCACATTCACCCCCCCAGCCAATCAGCCCGTCTACTGCCCCAACTGTTATAAAACCCATAAAAAAAGAGTCGAAGGCCGAGTTCGACGAATTTAGGTAGATAAATGATCGCGCGCGCTATGAAAATCGAGTTTTATACGCAAGTTCTTGACGCAACCACATACTAACAGCAAACAGTTTACATGACCAATCGGGTAACAACATTGGTGCAATTAATGAGACATCCTTAGATGGTTTAGTTTCAGCTTCTGGCATCATCTCCCTGACCCAGGAATCTATGGAGGCAGCCATCATGGCTACGAAAAACGGAGGGACCTTATTCGCTATCAGCCTATCATGGGGGACCCTCATCAGAAGGTAGCCGTATGATGTGAATGGCTGCATCTGTGGAACAAGATTAAGGATGCTGTGGTATGGCTCGAATTCCTGCCTTATTGATGCCTTCACCTCATTTATGACGATGTCAACAGTTTCATCGATCCTTAGCTTCGCCTCAGAGTGAATACCGATTAAAGTCCCGATACCCACTTTACCAGCTTTATCGATTGCCAGCAGATTACTGTTTGATACATCTTCCATTTTCTTCTCCGCGGACTCACCCATCGTCTTGACCCTACTATTGAAATCATTATAAACGCCTTCCAGGCGAGCTTTTGAGGCGGCCTCAGCCTCTTTTAGAGATGCCAAGGCTGTATCGCAGTAGCTATTGAGCTGTCCTTTAGCCACCTCAATACTCTTAACCAGTGTTTCCAGCCAAATTGACTTCGCAACTATCTCAGTCTTAAGCTCCGACAACTTAAGCTCATCACTTAGGGCCTCAACCAAGCGCTTAACGGAGGTTTTTGGATCCTCTCCGATTCCAAGGGTGTTTAAACCCAAGCGTATGCCTTCAATGTCATCCGAAGTGTAACCGTCTTCATAGAATGTGGATAAGATCCTAATAGACTCCGACTGAACATAGTTTTTTGAAAGTTCCTCATCTCTTTTATTTTTGAGCGTCACTATCTCTTTAGTCAGTTCATCTTTTTCCAATCTCAATTCATTTCTGCTATTACCTTGGGCTAAAAGATCAGTCTCCCCTTGCTTCATATCCGAGATGAGAACCATGTACTTCTCAGCAGTGTCGAGCCTCGAGATCAACTCATCCTCCTTACCAAAGTTTATGCGGTCAAGCCTCCTGAATGTCTTATCGGTAACGCCTCTCTCCGCGTATCCCTTGAGCTTCGAGTCGAGGCGATCCTCCTCCAGCCTCAGTTCAGATACCCTTCGCTCCAGAGCCTTGACACCATCCTCAAGCTCTCTCACTTTATTCGTCAAATCTTCGAAATTTGCCCTTTTAGCCGCAGCCTCCTCACCCGAGACCCTCACCTTATCACTGATGCGTGCAAACTCCTGTTGCTCCTTCATCTTGGACTTTCTGATCCCCTCAACTTCACCCGCCGAGTAGGTAAGATACTCCCTAAGAGCATCATACACCGGCCCCGGCTTGAACTCCCCCAGAAGCTCAGTCGGCGTCGCACCACCCTTGAGACGATCTAAACACTCTGCCCTAACCACCGGCTTCCTACCCGGCTTCCCTCGCTTCTTCCTCTGCATCAAGAACACTATTTTCCAAATTAACCGTCTGAGAATAAATAGTAATTCATACTCATCCTGAAATACTAAGATATTCCAAATTTATTGACCAAAATTGAGATTATTCCGAATTAAAATCCAAAAAAGATGAAATTCGCACGTAAATTCAAAACTCTACACGCTCAACTTAGTCAAAGAACCAATCAAAACATCAACCGGGAGGCACAGACCCCATTATCCTAATCCCAGGCAGTAAATGCAATAGCCCTGTTACCGACGATCGTTAATTTAGAACAAAATACTATAATTGAGAAAAATTCGTTTGATTGGACATAATTTAGAAAAACTGTTTATACAATCCCGAAAAACTAATAATGAAAAAATATTATTCAGAAATATTTACTCGCACATATAATCACCAAAGTAGATAATCGTGCACAAACCAAATATTCGAAGGATTCATCTCTGAAACATGGCCTGCCTATTCTGCAGCATCGTTGATGGACGCGTCAAATCCGAAAGAGTGTACGAAGACGATGACGTACTGGCATTCCTAGATGCTCGACCCACTGCACCCGGTCACACGCTGCTGATCCCCAAGACCCACGCAGCCAGAATCGAGGATCTGACGTCTGAACAGGCAGCTGCCCTATTCAAGGCCCTGCACAGGATAGTGGGACCCATTCGGGAAGCCGCATCCAGCGACGCCACAACAATCGGAATAAACAACGGCCCCGGCAGCGGCCAGGAGATCCCGCACGTCCACATCCACATCATACCCCGCCGAAGAGGAGACCGGGGAGGCATCATTCAGCAGGTGGGCCCCGGTGGCACAGGAGACCCAGCGAAGATCGCAGAAGCAATCAGGGCCAGCATCAACAAGACCGTCTAAGAAACGCGGTCACCTGGTGATCTCCGTCGGCACGAGCACAAGCATGACCAACGCCACGATCTGCGTCGCCGCGAGGAAGTAGAAGACGCTCCCCGGGAAGACGAAGGCCCAGAG
>CAZIKD010000095.1:0-7720 GCA_964539725.1 uncultured Candidatus Bathyarchaeia archaeon
AAACACGGCCACTTGATGATTCGTCAGAAGAGTGACGCGGTCATCGAGCTCGGAGACCTTCTCGTGGTGGATAACTCGGATGGGCATACCCTGCTGCAGGTGTTTGACTTGGGGTATGGTAGCCTGATCTCTACGAAGAGCCTGGAGATGATATCGGGGATGATGGTTGAGGGATACTCAACCGACCTGGGCTTCATGGACCCGAACCTCCGCAACTATGTGATAGCGGAGGTCAAGGCTGTGGTGCAGTTCTCCAACGGTAAGATACGGATACCGAAGACCTTGCCCAAGTTCCTGAACGAGGTCAGGCAGGTCACCAGCAAGGACCTAGAGTTCATAAAGATACCCGATAACCCAGTTTATCTCGGCAAGATTAGAAGCGGGTCAAAGATAGTCGACGTCGACGTGAACCTCGAGGCCGAGAAGGCTCTCACCCACCATATATTGGTGCCTGCGACGACAGGCAGGGGAAAAAGTAATCTAGTGAAGACGATGGTCTGGAGCCTCACAGCGAACAACAAGTTTGGGTTACTGATACTTGATCCCCACGACGAGTACTATGGCCGACATGGTAAGGGCCTGAAAGACCACCCCGAGGCCTCCAAGTACATATCATACTATTCACCGAAGACCACCCCCGGCTCCATTCTTCCCGTTTTCCACTGGTCAACCGTGAGATTCAGTCACTTCAGAGGAATAATCGAGTTCACGGAGGCGCAGTCAGATGCGCTCCACGTCGCCTCAAACAGCTACAATGAGCGATGGATAGAGGCCATAATGAGGGACGAAGAGCTTCTTGGGGTACAGCAGGTCACCCGACAAGTTCTGAAGAGGAGACTATCTACATCGCTTGGGATATTCATAGACGAGAACGACGACATCCAGTGTAGAACCGGGACCTTCAGCAACACACGGGGCGAAACAACCCTCCAAGACATCCTGAAGAAGCTTGAGTCGGGTAAAAAAGTCATAATCGACACGAGCCTGTTCTCAGACCAGGTCGAGCTGCTCGTTGGAAGCATAATAATCAACGAGGCTCTCAACAAGTACAAGTTCTTCAAACAGGAGGGGACCCTCGAACAGAAGCCTGTCTTGAACGTATTAATCGAGGAGGCGCCGAGGGTGCTGGGCGCGGAGGCGATGGCGAGTGGCTCAAACATTTACAGCGACGTCGCCAGGGAAGGGAGAAAGTTCAGGATCGGCTTGACAGCAATAACCCAGCTTACAAGCCTCATACCGCGGACGGTTCTCGCGAACATGAACACTAAGATCATCTTAGGCAACGAGTTGAAACAGGAGCGTGAGGCAATCATTACCAGCGCGTCACAAGATCTCTCCCAAGACGACCAGAACATCGCGAGCCTCGACGTCGGAGAGGCGATAATCAGCAGCAACTTCACCAAATTCGCTATACCGATACAGATTCCACTCTTCGAGGACTACATTAAACCATTTCTTGAGAGCAAGCCCAGTAAGCGGATTGGCTTAGTGGGGTAATCACGATGAAGTTCGCGCACCTCGCCGACATCCACATAGGCGCCTGGAGAGACGATAAACTGAAAGAAATTAATCTCCTAACCTTCGAAAAAACGATCGACGACATCATCGCAAGAGAGGTTGACTTCATTATCATCTCCGGAGACATCTTCCACGTCAACGTACCTGATCTAGACTCCGTCCAACGAGTCGTACTCAAACTCAACGAAGCGAAGAAACTTGGAATATCTATATACGTTGTCTACGGCTCCCACGACTACAGCCCCAACTCAACGTCGATCATCGACATCCTAGTCGCGGGGGACCTCCTAACCCGCGTGATGGACGCATACATCAAGGATGATATGGTTAAACTCCGCTGCGTGATGGATGAGAAGACGGGTGCAAAGCTCTGCGGAATATCTGGAAGAAGCTACTCGATGGAGCGTGACTACTACGAGATACTGGACAGAGAAAGCCTCGAGTCGTGGAAGGGGTTCCGAATCTTCGTACTACACTCAGCAATCAACGAGATCAAGCCCCTCTCCGCAGCATACGACGCTGGAGTTCAGAGGAGCTACCTCCCGAGGGGCTTCGACTACTATGCGGGGGGCCATGTACACGAGTACCTCCAGGACGACCACTCGGACTTCGGCAGAGTAGCCTACCCCGGAACCCTCTTTGGCTCAAGCTTCTCAGACTTGGAAAATGTCGCGAAGGGGATGAAACGAGGCTACATAATCGTCGAATTCAACGACACGATAAAAAAAGTAAGCTTCATCGAGACAACCCATCCGAAGATAGAGTTCCACCACATTCATGGGGATAACAAGACTTCGAGGGAGCTCTCAGAGACCCTGAGGTACCTCGTCGACGAGGTTGAGCCAATGGATAAGATAATGCTCCTGAAAGTCGATGGTACATTGACGCTGGGCCTCGTATCCGACATCAACTGGAACGAGATACGCGAGAAGCTGATGGAGAAAGGGCCGGAGTTCGTCTACATAAACAGGAGAGGGCTGTCAACGAGGGAGACTCCCGAGATAAAGGTTCAGGGGGAGTCGGTGAGCGAGATAGAGTCAAAGGTACTCACAGAATCCTTGAAAGGCTTCATACTCCCCAGAAGCTACCCAGATGAAACCCAGCGATGGGTTGAATCCCAATTCAAGGGGGATAAGGGCCTCAACTTAGCCTCCAAGCTGCTGGAGGTGCTTAAGACCGAGAAACAGGAGGGGGAGACCAACATCGACTTCGAGGAGCGGGTTAGGAAAGAAGTCTTCCAAGTACTACCCCGGAGGACCTTGAATTGAACCTCAAGTCTCTAAGACTGAACAACATCCGCAGCTACAAAGACGAAAAAATAGACTTCATGAACGGAATCACCCTATTTGAAGGAGACATCGGTTCAGGGAAATCCAGCATACTCAACGCAATCGAGTTCGCCCTATTCGGCCTCGGGGATCAGAACGGCTCACACCTCCTCAGAGTCGGGGAAAACGAGGGAAAAGTAGAGCTAACCATACTCGTAAACACCAAAGAATACACCTTCGGCAGAAGCCTGACGAGAAAGAGGGGTAACGTGGGCCAGGACTCATGCTACATAATCGAAGACAGCGTACAAACGAGCTACAACGCCACCAACATGAAGCGGAGAGCCCTGCAGATCCTAGACTTTAAAGAGCCGACAAGCCCGCGTAGCCAGAGCGTCATCTACCGCTACGCAGTTTTCACGCCACAGGAACAGATGCGTGAGGTGATCCGACAGAAACCCGAGAGCCGAAAAGAGACGCTCAGAAAAGCACTGGGAGTCGAGGAATACAGCATAGCAGCCGGGAACGCCGCCTCAATCCTATCGGATCTGAGAGGAGAAGTGAGGGCCCTCGACAAGTCCCGAGCCGAAGCTGAACTCATCCAAGCCAAGATAGATGACGAAAAAAACAACATCGAAGAAATAAACATTAAAATCAAATCCGCTGAAGAAAATCTGGAAAAACTGGTAGCCAAAAAACTACGAGTTCAAGAAGAATTTGCCGAGAAGAAAAAAGCGGAGAAAGACCTCAGAGAACTTATTCAGAGAAACAAGTTACTAGAACAGGAGAAAAAACGACTAGAGGAGGACATAACGACCAACGTAAAGGCCTTGACCGACGCCAGACAAAAACTGGTCTCAGCCAAAGAGGGCAAAGCTCGCTGCGAGCAACTATTCCCATTATATGAGGAATACAAGCAGATAAGAGTCGAATTACCGAGACTGCAGCAAAAATACGAACTAGATAGAACCCTGAAACAACAAATCGAGATAATCAAAACAGGCATAAACTCAAAACGAGAAGGACTCAGGGTTCAACTAAAAACTGTAGAAGAAGAGATAATCGATCTAGCCGAAAATATAGGCGCACTAGAGAGAAAACTGGCAAGACTACCTGAATTAGCCTCAAAAATATCCGAATTAGAAAGCCAGACGGCAGCCATCGAGACAGTTCGAGAGGAAAATATCCAAAATCAAAACAACCACAAAGTCACCCAGCAAGAGATTAGGCAGTTAGAAACCCAGAAAAATGAGAAAAAGGAAGAATGGAAAACAATAAGCTCCATCGGAGTTGGGGCTACGTGTCCGCGATGCCAACAAAAACTGAGTGAAACCCACTATAAACTCTTGGAGTCGAAAATTCAAGGCGAAATAGAGAAAATCGACGAAGAGATCACAGATAAAAAATACGCCTTAACGGAAATAGATGAAAAAATCAGAGAGGGAAAAACCTTACTCACGGAACTCGAACGAAAAGAAAAAACGCTAAACTACCACAGGCTAGAATACGTAGCTCTGACGAAAGACCGGGAAAATTCCGATAGATACCTGATTGATCAAGCTACCGACAGAGGAAAAAAGGCCGAACTGGAGTCACAACTAGAAAATGACTCCTTCGCACATCTACAAAAAGAAGAAATTAAAACCATAGAGGCTGAAAAAAACAAGCTCTTAACACACGTGCAAAAATACAATGAACTATCGACAAGAAGCAGCCAGCTTGAAAAAATGCAGATAGAGGAAAACTACACCCAATCGAAGACGATCGCGGATAGAATCCCAGAGCTGACCTCGACCTTCGATACTCTGGAGTCCGAGAAAGGGCGCATAAATGATTCACTCCAAAAAAAGGTCGAGAACCTGGGCAAAATCGTCAAAGAAATTAGGAAGTACGACGGCCTTGAAGAACAACTAAAAACCCTCCAAGAAGCGGAGAAGGCCCTAATACAAGAAGATGCGACACAGGCCGCCAATGTTACAGCCTTCAACGCTGATATTCAAGCCTCAGGAGAACGTATAGAGCAGCTCGTTGAGGACCTCACCCGACACAGAGACAACCTACTACAGGCGGAGACTCTACAGATAGTCGAGGTCTGGCTTCGTGAGATACTCATACCGGGCTTCCAGACGATCGAGAAGAACATCCTCCTGAGCCTCAACCAGGAGTTCAACAAGCTGTTCAAGCGTTGGTTTGGGGACCTTATTGAGTCTGAGGAGCTTCAGGGGCTCATAGACGAGAACTTTACGCCAATCGTTGAGCAGAGCGGGTACGAGCTTGAAGTCGAGAGCCTCAGCGGGGGAGAGAAGACATCCGTCGCACTTGCGTACCGCCTAGCATTGAACACCATTGTGAAGCAGGTGACAAGCACCATGAAGAGCAACCTGCTGATCCTGGATGAGCCCACCGACGGCTTCAGCAAGGAACAGCTGTTCAAGATGAGGGACATCCTAAAGGAGCTCGACTGCGAACAGGTCATCCTGGTATCACACGAAAAGGAGCTTGAGACGGTCGCAGACTTCATCTACCGCGTGAGGAAGGAGGGTAACACCTCCAAAGTAATACCCCCGCCTGATCAATCCCTCTTCTCAGTGAACCAGGGAACCATATAGTTGCCACAGACGCCACAAACCAGGCTATGCTACCTTCCATATTCGACGGAGTAAAACCTGTCGCAGTTGCCACAGAAGAAGCCGTTGGATTGAAGCGGTTCAGGCTTCACACCCTTAACGGAGTTGAGATGAAGTTTCCTGTGGCAGGCCTCGCAGACCGTCATCAAATTAGCCTCTTCGGCGCCTCCTCCCCTTGAAACCGGCTCAATGTGGTGAACATGTAGTACAAGATTGCCTCGGCCACATATGCTGCATCGGTATTCATCACGCTTCCTGACTCTATGTGTCCTCTCCGACCAGTCAAGAGGGTAAGATGCCAAGTCAACCACACATTACATCAAAATATGGGCCCTCAGAATATTAAGCTAAACGAATGCGTGATTAAAATGATAGTCTAATAATTTATCGCGCGCGCTCGCGAATTAAGAAGGAAATAGGCTTCAGACCTTGATCTTATAGGTCTCGTAGAGCCGTTTCAGCCCCAGCTCAAGCTCCTTCTGACGATTCTCCTGGTCGAGGGGCTTAAGCTCCTTACAGTCATAACCGACGACCTCCTTCATGTACTCAACGTTCTCGTCGCAGAACACGACGGTTCCATCAGACTTCACGCTCTCAATCCCGTCTATGCGACCACCCTCCTCATTCACCCTTATCGCCTCATCGAGACTGATGCCTGGGAGGACTACCTCAGCCCCCCTCTCACTCAGCTTACATGGGTAGGCACCTGGAAGACCATTAGGACCAGCGACACTCGCACAAACCTCCCCAGTATTATAGTAGATTGCGAGGCAATGCTTGAGGAAGCTACTGCTCGTCCTAAACTGATCGACGAGAGCGCTCGGGTACTGGATCGATTTTCCGTAGCCAAAATCCTGATACATCTTGACGAGTTTCTTATGGGGATACTTGTCGGTTACATCATCGCCATCGGCAATAATCTTGTACCACATGGGCCCATCCATCCTGACCGTATAGTAAGTGCCATGGTGGCCAACACCATAAACGAGAACATCTCTAAACTGTATCTTCATATCTCCGGCGATGAGGCGACGGACTCTGCTTATGCCTAGATCCATGTTGCCACCTCCGCATGTGGGAGCCATACCGAGTTTTGAGAGGATGACGTTGGTGAGGTCGGGGAAGGCACCGTTGACGACGTGCGTACTGATATTCGACTTCCTAACTGCCTGCATCAACTTATAAGCGAGTGTGAAATGGTTCGGGACCCAGGGACCTACAGGACCAATCTTATGATATACCTCGTCGGGGAGGAGCCTAGTTACCCACCAGCTTCCTAGGCTGCCGAGGTTGCAGACAACCTTCGGCCTAATCTCCTTCAGTGCCTCGGCGGTGCCGTCGATGTCGAATAGGTTCAATTTCCGGAAGCTCATATCAGGGTAGTTGCCGAAGTTATGGGCTGAGTGGAGGGCTTCCTCTATCTCATAGATACCCTTCTCTTCATTGATGTCGGCTCCGATTACCTTGATGTCGCTTCGCATCGAGGCGATCTGGTAGATCATATCGTGACCTACGCTACCCGCAGAACCTATGATTAGTAACGAGTCCATGTTAATCAAGACATATAATAATAATTTAGGGATAAGAAATTTGGCTGGCGTGCTCGAGCGCACGATAGGTTATTGTCTAAATTGTTCATACCAAATAATAACCAACCCCAGTCCGATTAGTAAAAGCCCAAAATATTTCCTGAGTGAACTTTGCATGATTGGATCCATTTCAACATTAATGCCACTAAAAAAACTGATAATCTGAATTGTAAACAAAGACCCAATCGCTAAAGGTATAGATATTATTAGAAACGTTCTAAGATCGAAATATTGAGTTAGATCCATTTTTGCAAGATGTCTACTAAATAGTCCTAAGATGCCGGTAATAATAACTAACGCAAGCGAGGTTCCACGTGCTATACTATCATTTAACCCAAAAAAATAAATTAGAAGGGGCACTAAGAGAGGGCCTCCTCCGATTCCAAATAAGGTACTAGTAACACCAATTAAAAATGCAAGAAAAATCCCCAAACTGATTTTTCCAATAACAAGAACATAATCTATCTTCATTTTTTCTCATTATTAAGACAATGAATATGGATATTATAATTTTATTAGTTGCGTGCGAGAGAGAGGATGAAAAGGAAGAAGCTGAAAAGAAGAAGAACGCGAATTCGACGAGGAAGACAATAACCACAAAGCTTAGACGATTATTAGTGTTTTGTCAATAAATGTGTGCAAATTACTTTCAGGTGACTTATCATTTTTTTTCCATGTGTCCATAACCCGCATACAGATTGGGGAAGGACTTTTCATG
>CAZIKD010000096.1:0-7695 GCA_964539725.1 uncultured Candidatus Bathyarchaeia archaeon
AGGGTTAGGGACCTCCCTCGTACAAGACGGCGTAACACCCGATAGATGGGTCAGCAAATGGGGAGCCTGGAGGGAAAAACCCGAGAACCCATCAATAGATGAAAGAATCATCAAACACCTCATAACAGAGGCTAAGAGGATCCAGAAAAAATATGGCAAACCAGTAGACCTCGAATTCGCCTACGACGGAAAAGACGTTTACTGGATACAACTCCGCGAAATAACCACGATCACGGGCCTCAAACTTTACTCAAACAAGATTTCACGGGAAATGATACCAGGAGTGATCCAACCCCTAGTCTGGTCCATCAACATACCGATAAACGAACAGTCCTGGAAGATGATCCTCAGAGACCTATTCGGTAGCTCGATGGATATTTTAAACGCGAAGCTCGCCAAGCAATTCTACTATAGGGCCTACTTCAACATGGGACTGTTTGGGGACCTTTTCAGCATACTTGGCATGCCCCGCGAGTCAATCGAGCTCATGATAGGTGTGGAAGTACCTGGCACAGAAAAACCATCTTTCAAACCCAGCCTGAGGACCCTAAGATACGCCCGTAGAATAAGCGGATTCTCAATGGGGATAACTACACTTCCCCGCAGAATCAACAGATACATACTCGAACAGAAGATATTCCTGAGATCTTTAAGCAAATTTAATCCTGATCAACTTAAAAACGAGGAAAAAGTTGCCTTAATAGATAGATTAATCGAAAACGGGGTCAAGTCGGCTTACATCGTGATACTAACACAGCTAATATACGCGATGTTCGCAATGATGAGTAAGAATAAAGAACTAACAATCGACATCAAATATGACTCGAATAAGAGAATAGGTAAACTCTATCAGCTATACCAAAGATTATCCGACGAAGAAAAAACATCAGTCGAAGGGGAAGTAAACGGAGACCCAATCGAAATTAGTGATCCCTATAGGGAGTTCAGTGAAGAATTTAATGTGTTTTTAGAAGATTTTGGACACTACAGCGAACATTCTAACGACCTATCCTACATAACCTGGCGCGAAAAGCCAAGCCAAGTCATTCAGCTAATTAAAAATTTCCAAACAACAAACGAAAAACTCGGCCAACCTAAAATAACTATTGATAAAAATAACATCACATTTAAATATAAACTATTTAGAGAAACTGTAACTTACCTTTACACAAAAAATTACAGCTACTTTAGACCCCTATTCCTGAGCATAGCTAAAAAACTAGTCAACAACGACGTCATAAAAAAAGAAGACGACATATTCTACCTATCATATGACGAAGTCAAAGCTGTCATCAAAGGAAGCCGACTCGAGTGCGACTCAAGAATAGCTAAGAGAAGGTGGGAAATTGAAAACGTCAGAGACATCGTGCCCCCAGAACTGATATTCACAGATAAAGAACCCCAGATAACAAAAAGGCTTGTAAATCCCAGGGTCCTTAGAGGTATCTCCGCCTCCGGGGGCAGGGTATCGGGCACCGTGAAAATCGTCAGGAACTTCGGGGACTCCCACAAGGTGAGTGAGGGTGACATAATTGTGATCCCCTATTCAGACGTGTCCTGGACCACGCTGTTTCACAAAGTCAAGGGCATAATATCAGAGTCGGGGGGCATGCTATCTCACTGTGCAATCATCGCTAGAGAGTGCAAGATACCAGCAGTTGTATCGGTGAAGGGTGCACTCAACTTAATAGACGGTACTAACGTGTCGATAGATGGCGACTCCGGTGAAATCAGGGTAGAGTAGGTAAAACGACATGAAGATTTCAAAAAAACTATGGGCCATAATGATCGGCTACACCATCTGGATGATTCTAATCACCATACTATGCTCCCCGCTGGGCCTGAACTGGCTGACATTCTATGAAATGGGATTTAGATCAGATACGCTACTAAGCGGTATCCTAGTCGGGGTCATCGTATCTGCCCTGTTGGGGGCGGGGGAATTACTTCCGATTCCACTCAGGAGAATGATGATGAAGGACGTCAAAACGGTTGAGCAGTTCAACGACATGTGGAAGGTACAGATGATAGGTGGGCTTGATGGCTTCATAGCAGAACCCTATTGGAGCAGCGCCATCTTACCGCTGTCGATTAAGCTGTTTACTTCGTTTAACCTAGCCGTGCCAGCTGTACTGGTGTTAGCCGTGCTGACGAGGTGGCTATTACACATAATCTCCCACTATATGTTCCCCAGCATGGAGCACGGGCACCGAGCATTCGGGGAGATGGTTTTCACATCGATCGGGTTGCTAGTCTTGGACGCGATCTCCTCCACTACTTTCCTGCAGAGCGGAAGCGTCCTCGCCCCGGCAATTATTCACACCTTTATGCAGCCATTCGCCCAGTTATTCGGTGTCAAGAAGAAGATATTCAAGGAATTAGATCTTCAACCCGCCAGTAACGGAGCTGAACCCTGATTGGCTGAGAAGTCAGTTACCAGGGTCGAGGTCATCAAAGCTATTGATCTCGTGAAGATCTATCGCCTCGGAAAGATTGAGTTCCCAGCTCTCAGAGGCGTCAACATTATTATCAAACAGGGGGACTTCCTGGCAATCGTCGGTCCCTCGGGCAGTGGAAAATCAACTCTGATGAATTTATTTGGGGCCCTGGATAGACCAACCAGGGGATCCGTTTTCATCGACGAAGTTGACATCTCGACCCTAAGCACAGATGGTTTGGCGATCCTCAGAAACAGGAAGATCGGCTTCGTTTTCCAGACATTCAATCTGCTAACATACTTGAACGCTCTCCAGAACGTCGAGGTTCCACTGATCGCCGCGGGTGTGTCCCGCGTTGAGCGCATCAACAAAGCGAGAGAGACAATGGCTAGGGTCGGGCTTGGGGGCTTCGAGAAGAATAGGCCAACGGAACTCAGTGGGGGGCAGCAGCAGAGGGTCGCTGTTGCGAGGGCTCTTGTCAACGACCCAAAGATCATCCTGGCTGATGAGCCTACGGGGAACCTCGACTCAGAGTCCTCGATGAACCTCATGGATGTTTTTCACAGGTTAAACTCCGAAAGTGGAGTGACGATAATTATGGTCACCCACAATCTGGAGCTAACAAACTATTGTAACAGATTGGTCATGGTGAGGGATGGATTGATCGAGAGGGAGATTAACAATAATGTATAGCCACAGTGAAAAGGATATGAGGAAGACGGTGATCAAGAGGAAGGCATTCCTTCTGATAACCCTATTTTTACTAACATCGACGAGCGTGCGCATCAGCTATGTATCTGCACAAGGGCAGAGCTATAACGGGCTAATGTTATCCACAGACGTCCAGAGACTAAAACCCGGTCAACTGAACAAGGTGAAATTCACCCTAAAAAACACGGGCAGCCTGGACCTTAAATCAATTATACTAACGATTAACATGCCAACCTCTCAGCAGCTAAACGAGGCTCCCATGTACATAGTCAACGGCGACGGCAGACACTACATCGATGAGATAGTGACCGGCCAGACCCTTAGCATAACGGAGAGCATCTTCGTCAACCCAAAATCAGCAAACAGCGCATACCTCATCAAGGTTGACATATACTATACGGCGGGTGGAGAATATGTTGACACGAGGAACGTAGGGTTCACAATTGAATCGCTGACTGAGACCGGGGCTATTCTGGACGTCACGACGTCTACGAACAGCATAACGTCCGGAAAGAATACAACCATCTATTTGAACATTCATAACGTCGGAGACTCGGAGGCAATCAACACAGAGGTCTCGATGACACTGCCCAGCGGGGGGACCTCATCTCCCCTAACGCTGAGAAACAGCGATGGAAACTGGGTGATTGATAGATTAAGCGTGAATCAGACGACGGCTATACCTCTCGAAATATTCGCAGCCCCATCCTCAGCAGGTAATGTATTCTTGATCACCCTGTCGATAAAATATGCTGACAACATAAGCCAGAAGCAGATTGGCAGATACATCTCACTCGGGGTCCCGTTCCCAAAGAGCCAAGGAGCTATGCTAAACGTAAAATTGGACGATCAAAACCTAGCCTCAGGCGCAACAAACAGCAGGGTCCTTACGATCTTCAACACCGGCGACGATAAGGCTAGGAATATACTGGTATCGCTAAAAACCCCCAACACACAGTCGATCGCGCTTATAGGTACTAGTGGCCCGTGGAATATTGAGGGGATAGACCCAGGCAAATCCTTTGATATACCCATAAGGCTATTCATAACGACGGCTGCAACGGGTGCGACCTATAACATACCCGTATCAGTAAGCTACATAGACTCGGATTACAGACAGAAACAGGACACCTATGAAATCGGCCTGGTTGTATTTGGCAGCGTGGCCATAAATGCCCTCGACTCCTCCACGTACCCCGCAAAGATCACCCCAGGAAAGACTTTCTCAATAACCTCGACAATAATCAATCTCGGAACGACTACCGCCCAGAGCGTGATAATCACGCCCAAATCGAACTCTTACATGAAGCCGCTGAGTAATAACACCATGTTCATAGGCGACCTATCAGTCAACGTCCCCTCCTCGATCACGATGACCTACATCGCAGGCGACATAAAGAACCAGACCTACCCGATTGAGGTGGAGTACAGTTACCGTCTCAGTACTTCTCAAACTTATACCGAAAAAATCACCATCCCCGTAAGGATCACTCTCATAGGCCAAACAGAGCAACCCGGTTCAACAACACCTGGTCCTCAGCCTGAGACAAACCTACTCATGAAGTATTGGCCCATCCCCTCATTGATAGGAATAGCCATAGTTGTCACCTACTTCATCCTAAGTAGAAGGCGTGTAAAGTGAGAGTCTCCGACATCTTGATCTGGGGATTCAGGGGCATACGCCAGAGGAAACTGAGATCCGCTTTAACCATTCTGGGGATAATGGTCGGATCAGCAGCGCTGATAGCCCTAATATCTCAGACTCAAGGCATCCAAACGGGTATACTTGCAGAAGTGGAGAAACTTGGCTCGAACACAATCACCATAAGACCACAGACAACCTCAGTTCTTCTAACACAGAGTGACCTAAACAGGATATCTCAGATAGGCGGAGTCCAGTACGTCATACCAGTCACAGCGGCGAGCGTAAAGGTATACGGCTTGGGGGGGACCAGAACGATGAATATTCTGGGCGTGGATCAATTCTACCTCGATCTACTTTTCCCAGAGCTAAAAATTCAGAATGGTCGACTGTTCGGAGACAACAGTTTTTCAGAGGTGGTAGCAGGTTATAACGTAAGATATCCACAAGATCTATCCACCCCGTTCCTTAACATGGATCAGAGCGTGACGCTGGAGCTTGGAGGACGCGAGCCCGTAAGAAGGGTGCTAAACGTAGTCGGGTCTTTCTCCAACTACGGAGCGTCAACCCTCTTCTCGGTTGATGACAGCCTCTTCGCATCTGCAAGGGGGGTTCAGATGCTGACAAACCGTCAATCTTATAGCATGATCATAGTCAAGACTTTTGACCCAACCACAATCAACGATGTCATCGCCAACATCAGAATAATCTATGGCACAAATCTAAACATCCTATCGATACAACAGATCGCCCAGATAGCGACCATAATTACAGACGCCCTCGGTATACTACTAGGCGCGATCGCTGGAATCTCCCTATTGGTAGCTGGTCTAGGCATTATGAACATCATGGTGGTCTCCGTCATCGAGAGGACGAGGGAGATCGGCGTGATGAAAGCCCTCGGATTCAGAAGTAGAGAGGTGCTCGCAATCTTCCTATCCGAGGCATTGTTCCTAGGGATCATCGGGGGCGTTCTCGGCCTATTGCTTGGCGGCGGGGTATCCTATGCCCTCCCGCAGATCCTATCAAGCAGCCAGACTCAGACCTTCGAGACCATAAGTCAAAGTGGTGGGTTCTCAATGAGTCCCCAGACCGGTGCCGAAGGCGGTGCATTTTATAGTATGAGTCAGATGACTAACTTCTCCTATCAGCCGATGATCAGCATCGAGAACGTAGCGCAGATACTGGCTTTTGCGATCTTCGTTAGCTTATTTGCTGGCATATACCCTGCAAGAAGAGCATCGAGAATGGACCCGATCGAGGCTCTGAGACACGATTAACATATTCGCACACTCTGGACGAAGACACCATAATCGGTAGCGGTGCGGGATATGATAACAGCGCGCGGGGGTCAAGAGAGATTACTCGGTATTGTCTGCGCCGCGGGTCAGCGCTTTCACATAGACTCCTACTCTAAAATGTTTAATCTTAATCAACCTTACGAGAAAAACATGGTAACTCAGAGGGACATAGACGAGTTTGGGGATCTGTGGAGCTTGATGTACATCATCTTCGCCAGGGAGATGGTAGACAGCTTCGGGGATGAGGGAAAAAAGGCGTTGGTCAGGGCAGTTAGGAACTACGGGAAAGGAAGAGGTGAGCGACTTAGAAAGAGGCACGAGGAGATGGGGCTACCGATCAACATGAGGAGCCTCTTTGAAGTATACGACCTGCAACATCCGGCACTCGTAAAGAGAGAAAAACCTTCACAGACGAGGAACTGGTGAGCTATACTTATGAATGCCCCTACGAGAAAGTGTGGCGCTCCAACGATGGGGTGGATCTTGGTCTTGTTTACTGTGAGAACTTCCACCACGCCTTCTGGCAAACCTATAGACCAGATATTGATATCAAGATACCCGAGATATTGACCAAAGGTGACCCTCGCTGCTTTTTCGTCGTTACTCAGCCTGGTAACGAGAAAAAGTAGATCTATCTCAAAAACCAACACATCCTACCAGATAATCTCTCTCGTCGAATATGGTAAGGGACGTTAGGATACGGCATATACCCGAGCTACTTTGGCTAAATCACGCGAGCGCGCGATTGTTAAGATAATTGGCTTCATGAATCTGCGTTTACCCGAATTTGAGCGTTTTAAAAACCATATTTCTCAAGCTTAGGGCCTTCTAGTACGCGCAAGTCTAATAACGACGATCCCCGATTTACAATCGATCAACATGACTAAAATGAAGGAGATCTACCTATGCGAGGTATGCGGGAACAAGGTTCAGATCCTCGAAGCAGGTGTGGGCCAGCTAGTCTGCTGTGGGCAGCCCATGAAGAAAGTGGCGAAGTAACCCGAAAACTAGCATCTGAGGCAAAGCGGGAACCTCATGCTAATAACATAGAGCTCATATACCCATTGGTTTTTCTCTAGCCCTCATAAAGCACACATGTACCCGCTTTAACGATTAGGCAAAGGTGGTTGCTCAAGCCACCAGAACCCGTCTCCTAGATCGTTGATAATAGAGTCTTCATTCCACTGCTCATCTGTAGGGGTGTGTCGCTTAATATGTGGTGCGCGCTTAAGCGATCACATCTACTGATAAAGGATGAAGAAAAAAATAACTATTCGTGAGTAATCATCATTTTTAGGTTAAGAGAGTATAGAGGGGGTATACTGCAATTGAGAAACATGGCTGCAAAATCCCTCAGGAGATCTAAGTGATGTTTATCGAACATATTCGCTACGGAAGACAATACGGCTATGAAGTGCTATTGAAGAATCAGAACATGAATCTAAACGGTAAGGTTGGAGTCTTAGTGGCGGAGTGCGGCTTACCCGAGAACTATGAATTTTCTTTCTACAATAACTTCATGGAGCATGTATTTCGTTACTCTCTGCCCTCCTTCATAACCCCGATGATTCTCTCCGATAAGGGCATGGGGTTGATTGACCCT
>CAZIKD010000097.1:0-7651 GCA_964539725.1 uncultured Candidatus Bathyarchaeia archaeon
TATTGCAGCTATTACCATCCACGGAAGGAGTGGAGAGAAGAAATGGGGCATTCCCATCGACTTTAACGGGATTCGGGAGGTCGTCGAGGCACTATCCATACCCGTTGTGGCGAATGGGGGCGTCTTCACAGGAGCTGACGCACGGGCAATGATCGAGAAGACTGGTGCGGCTGGAGTCATGCCCGGCAGAGGGCTCATTGGGAACCCATGGATAGTGACAGAATTAGTCGCTGCACTGTCCGGAGATGATTATACCCAACCTACCCTCGTCGAGAGAAAGCGGATCAGTCTCCTCCACATGAATTACCTGTGTGAATACTACGGCGATAAGAGCGCTGCGGTGAGGATGAGGAGGATTCTACCCGAATATTTCTCGGGATGTAAGAATCTAAGAACCCTAAGGCAGGACATCCATAGCACATCTACCCCCAACCAGGTAGCACTCTTGCTAGACCGGATCAAAAACATTGGTCCCCACGGGACCTACGACAACTTTTCACCCTAATGATCTTGTGTTTGACGAGGTCGATCCTTGACCCATGCAAGTATGACAACTCCATCGATAAAGACGAGAGCAAGATTCAGTACTATCGGCACATCGAAGCCGAAGGTATCGAATAGTATCCCTCCAATAATCGGTGCAGGGAGCCCGAGGAGTCCCCGGAACGTGGAGAAGCTTCCTAGTGCCTGCGCCCTTTGCTTTGGATCGACGTTCGCAGCAATCCACGCTTGCTCCGCGGGCATCCAGAACGCGTTCGCCAGCCCTAGACCGAGGTTCGCTATGATTACAACAGAGAAGTCCTTAGAGACTAACATCATACCTAGCATGATGCAGGCCATGAACTGTGAAGTAGCCATGAATCTGCTATAACCGAACCTATCTGCGAGACGCCCCAGGGGAACCTGCGCTATGGCCATAGTCAACGTCATCGCTGCTGTGTAGATGCCAATCATGACTGGAGTGTACCCGTAGCCAGCGTTCAGCATCCCGCTGAGGAGTCTTATCCCCATCCCGAAGGCGAGGAGGTCGAGCCCCATCGCAATGTAGAAGCCCCTGAGCTCCTTAGGGGGGTTAAGGGCCATCACCGAAGATGTCAATGTCTTCCCCCAATCTACTTTCACAGGAGCCTCACTGCGCGTCTCTGGTAGCCACAGCCAGACCAGGGCGAGGCTAGCGAATGCAAATGCTGTCGCCGTTGTGTATACGAGATCGTAGCCAAAAGCATCAGCGATGTAACCCGCCCCAAGCGTGCCTATCAAACCCGCTCCGGTGTAACAAGCACCCATAACACTGTAAACGAAGCCAAGCCGGGTAGGCTCCGCTGACTCAGCCACGAGGGTGCTCCACACCGAGAATAGGCTATTCGAGACACCGAAAAGAAGCATCGCCACGAAGAGGAAGTGCCAACTCTTCGCGAACAATATCAGGAGCAGTGCCAGTACCACTACGACCTCTCTCAAAACGAGAAGCCGCTTACGACCGAGGGCGTCACTGATTACCCCAAACGCGGGCTCAAAGATCAACTTGGTTAAATCTGATAGGCTCTCAAGAGTCCCCACCTGCTGCATGTCCAGGCCCAAGCTCAGCGCAAAAGGTTGCCAGACAACCATCCTGAGGTTATCACGGATACCGCGCAGGGCTGAAGTTGCAGAGAGCACGAATAAACTCCCCCAGCTCTGCATTCGATCTCTTATACCCATGCGCATCACCCGTGAACATTTCGATAAACTTCATGGGTATCCATCGCCACCTATTTAGACGTAGCGAAAAGCCCTAAATCCACACATAGAAATAAAGTACCGTTAGTCTTACTGAATCTGCTTGATTCGTGGTTTAAAACAAAAAATAACCTCAATAACAGACGTGTTTGGAAATGAATATATTCACATCATAATGTTTAGATGCTATTTTCCATACATTTACTCTACCTAGCAGGGATGAATACTCTCGCGCGCGACTAGTGTATTATACCTAACCCACGGCTGGTTTGTTTCAAGCAACCGCGCGCGCATTATGACTCCCACCGTATAATGGTAGACGAATCACGGTTATTATACAAACCCTAAGAAGTTATATTTCAATAACCGATTATCTCAAGAGAATAGCATGGTAACCCAGAGGGACATAGACGAGTTCGGAGACTTGTGGAGTCTGATGTACTACATCTTCGCCAAGGAGATGGTTGATAGCTTCGGGGAGGATGGAAAGAAGGCGCTGGTCAGGGCAGTCAAGAACTATGGGAAATCTCGCGGGGAGCGACTAAGGAAGAGGCATGAGGAGATGGGGTTGCCAATCAACATGAGGAGCCTCTTCGAAGTATACGACCTCCCCGGCACATCGGGGACGCGTAAAGAGAGAACGGTCTTCACAGACAACGAACTCGTGAGCTATACATATGCATGCCCCTACGAGAAGGTATGGCGTGCTAACGACGGGACCGACCTTGGTCTTGTGTACTGTGAGAACTTCCACCACGCCTTCTGGCAGACCTATCGACCCGATATCGATGTCAAAATACCCGAGATATTGACTAAGGATGACCCTCACTGCTTATTCGTTGTTAAGCAGCCAAGCAACGGTAAAAAGTAGGTCTATCAATCCCTATTGTATCTTGCTTGGATTAACTCGAAAAGTTCCCCTAATCAGTTTTAGGCAATTTTTAGGGCGTTTATTTTAAAAACTAACGTGGTAACAAGTATCCGTTCGGCAATGCCCCTAAATAAAGAGCGAGCTAAGATGATCATGGAGAGAGCCGGCGTAGACGCCATATTGGCCGCGTCGCCTTCGAACGTTTTCTATGTTTCAGATTACTACAGCACCGGGATGCAGTTAGGCTGCAGGACGCAGGGGTACGCGTTGCTCCCCCTTGACTCGGAGCCGGCCCTCATGGCGCCGGTAGCCGAAGCCGACCTCGTGGCGGAGAGCCGAACCTGGATAGGGGATGTTTACTGGTACGGGTGCCTTAAGGTCAACGTCTCGAAGAATCCGAAGACCTCGGAGATTACTCGGCAGATCATAGATTCGATTAACGCGGTGACGGAGCAGACGCCCTGCGACTCACTCGTAATAGCCGTTACAAAGAGGGGCCTATCGAAGAAGACGATAGCTGTCGACAGCTTGGGAATCAATACGCTTCGCTGGGAGAATATAAAGAGGAACCTCCCCGACACCAAGATAGTTGACGGTTCCCCCCTCCTAGAAGAGATAAGGTCGGTGAAGACATTCGAAGAGATCGAACTGATCAAGAAGGCAACGGAGATCACTGAGAAATCGATGGAGGACGCACTAGAGATAGCGCAACCGGATATTATGGAGCTTGACATGAGCCAGATGTTCAGCTACAGCGTGGCAGAGGACGGGGGCAGAGTGACCCTCGACCACATAGGTTTCGGCGAACGGAGCGCTTATCCGAACCCGATCCCCACAACGTGCAAGCTCACAAAAGGTGACCTGATAAGGATGAGCCTCGGCGCGACTTGGGGCCACTACCACGGGAATGTTACACGCACCGCAGCCCTCGGTAAGGTTTCGACGGAGGCGGAGAAGAGACTGAAGATAGTAATTGACGCTCAGGAAGCCGCCTTCGACGCCGCAAAGCCGGGGGTAACATTCGGCGATGTCTATAATGCGGCCCAGAAGGAGCTGGAGAAAGGAGGGTTAAGGGAGTGCAGCATGAGCCTCGGCCACTGCATAGGGGCGGACTTGAACGAGGGACCCTTGGTGAGCCCGGGCGATAAGACGCTAGTCGAGGAGGGGATGGTACTCAGCTTAGACGTGCCGTACCTGGACCTCGGCTGGGGAGGGCTGGAGATGGAGGACTCTTTCGTCGTGACTAAGAAGGGGTTACGCCTCCTTACGAATACGGAGAGAACCCTCTACCTCATCTAGGTATTTTTCCTCGCCATCATGAGGACCACCCGGGAGCAGTGCCCGAGGCCGTTCTTCTCTATCTCATAGCCGAACTTCTTCCATACCTCGTCCAGAGGGATGACCTCGACGCCATGCTTCTCAGCATCCTCTATCGCAGCAGCAATCTCGCGTCTGGCCTGTTCGGGTCGTAGTTTCTTACCCGTGTAAAAATTTTCCCTCTTGATTAGGGTAAAGCCCGCCCCTCTGAGGTACTCTTGGTAGCGGATTGCGGGGAACCATTTTGCCCCGCAGGCTTGTGTGTAGACCTCGGTCTCTAGCTTCTGTGCGGGTGTCTCAGCCTCCTCGGGGGGCATCACTGTAAAGCAGAAGTAGCCCCTTGGCTTGAGGACGCGGGCGACCTCGTGAAACGCCTTTCTAACACCCTGCTCGCCCCGGGTCATCGCAACGTCGTCGAGGCCCATGAAGTTGGTAGCGATGCCGAAGCTGGAGACCGGAAACTCGAGGCGCGTCGCATCCATCTTCATAGTTGTGATGTTGGTGTCAAACCACCTCTCCCTGATCCTTTTATCAGCTATCCTAATCATGCTGTCGGATACATCGATCGCCACGATTTTTAGGCTCGGGTCCTTCTTAGCTAGTTCAATAGCGAAATTGGCAGAGCCAGTGGCGACATCGAGAATCTTCATCCTCGCCTCGAGTGGGAGGGAGGCGACTATTCTTCCCCTGAGACCGTCCAGCCTCGAGGAATAATCCGGGTATTCTTTCTCGGCGATATAGGTTTCCTCGGGGGACAAGACAATCAAATTAATGGTGTGCGACCCCGAATAACGGTTTCCGTCTAGAGGCTTGCGATTTCGGTTATCTTAGACTTTATCTCAATTGCCCTGGTCTCGAAGATGCGTACGAGTTCCACAGCCTCCTCGGGGCGAGGTTCCTCGGCGTGGCTCGCTTTGTAGTCGAGCCATGCCTGATAGGCGCGCATGTATACGCGACCAAACATCGCGCTGCTGACAGAGTCAATGAGACCACGGTTCATGAAGGCGGTGAAGACGCCGTAGTTGCTGCTGAGCTTGTCTTCGCTTAGCTCCTCGTCGATGACCTTCTCGATGATGCCACGTAGAGCTGGCTCCATGGCGACTCAGTAGCCAACTCAGGTTTATTAGCCTTTTATGACTTCGCATTTGCCTAGAAGGCGCGCGCACGAGGTGTCCTATCCTCTATGTCATCAATTTACGCAGATTTTAGGCGTATTGCTTTTAACACCGGATTATCTTTAGCTCTTAGGGATGATCCTTGGACACAACCACATTAGGAATAATAGGAGTTATCGTAGTCGTTTTACTCGTTTTAATCGGCCTCTTCATCTCTTCGTATAATCGTCTCTTCCGATTCCGAAACGCGGCTGACGCCGAGCTCGGTCAGATAAAGGTCGCCATGAAGAAGCGGTTCGACATGATAGAGCAGCTGCTAGGCGCTGTAAAGGGATATACAAAGTTTGAGAGGGAGGTCTTCGAAAAGGTGGCGATGCTTCGCGCCCAGGTCATGAATGCTGGACCGAGTAACCTCGCCGATATTCAAAGGCAGAGCGCTAACCTCTTCGGCAGCATCAGAGCGGTTGCGGAGGCTTACCCAGACCTGAAGGCCTCTGATACGGTGAAGAAGCTTATGGACGCCATCACGAGCCTCGAGGACGAGATAGGGCGCCAGAGGTACACCTACAACAACGTAGTGCAGGAGTTCAACACGATGGTGGACACCATCCCCACGAACTTGGTCGCCGGCGTCCTTGGGATGAGGAAGCTCGAGTACCTCAAGTTTGGAGACGAGGTAGACACAGCACCCAAGGTATCGGGGATTGGCACAGATGGGTGAGAGCCGGCAGATAGCTATCATTGTGGTGCTGGGGCTCGCCCTCGCGGTAGTGAGCGTCGCCGCCACGTCGACGCTTAAGGGCTTCGGCATGACAGGGCCTGCCGTGGTTAGCAGCTACGAGGCACATCTATCAATTAACGGGACCCTCCGAGAGGACTACATGTACACCTTCACAGTGCAGCAGTACAGAATGCTTTACAGGAGCTGGGAGGCCCCCGTCTCCCTGACCCCGCAGGGCTCACCCTACATCAAGCCCGTCCAAATTGACCCGCCGGCGGGCTCAGTCGCGTACGTCAAGGACAGGTTTGGAGACGTCACAATCAAGACCCCTAATTCTAACCCGATAGTGATCGCCACAATCGACAGCCTCGCCGAGTATAACGAGGTTGGGTGTTACTACGCCTCCAGGTTCCCGCCGGGGAGCTACCATATAGGGTACACCTTCAACCTCTACCCGCCAATAGAGTACGACTCAAGCTATGACCACCTCAACCTGCTCTTCGCAGACGCCCACATCCCATATAATAACGTGAAGATAGTAATCGAAGACGCCTCCTACGTCGCTGCGGTTTATCCTCACCCTCCACGCCTGAGCGTAACTCGAACTGGCAATCAGATCGTGATAACGGGTAGCGCGACGGAGAACGAGCTTCTCGAGGTCGAGCTGCTGATGAATCCGGGGGCGAGCCACTTCAACGGGTTCAGGACACAGATCCAAGACGTGAGGGGGAAGACAGAGGGCGCGAATTTCTGGTACAGTCTCCAGTATAACACGGCGACTTGGATCGGGTACGCTGCGATACTGGTGGTTTTCGCGGTTCCTCTGCTTCTCTTCTGGACATACATGAGGTTCGGGCGCGAGGAGGATGTCACTGTTCCCACCTATCTGAGCACCGTCCCAAACAAGGACAGAAAGCCGTGGCTCGTCAACCTAGTCTTCAGGAAGGAAGTATTCGACTTCGACGAGGAAGGCTTCTATGCGACGCTACTCGACCTTCATCTCCGAAAGAAGCTGAGGCTGGAGCCTAGGGAGCATGGCATGAAGATCTACATTCTCGATCCCAACGTGGACGACGCCTACGAGGGGAAGGTGATAGGTTTCCTGCAGAAGCTCTCGACGAACGGGGTGTTCGACACGGATACTCTCCGCGACCTCGCCCACGACATTAGGAGCGGAAAGGGGACCTATGCTCGTGGCCTTGAGGTTAAGGGGGACCTCGACGGGTTGACCCACAACGTGGATAATAGAGTCGTTAAATCCTTCGCGGGTAGTGGGAGGGTAAAGATCGTGCCCATAGCACTGCTTGGAATCGCCGTCCTCGTGGCGGCGATCATCCTGCTAGTCACGGCGCCAATCGTTGGGTATCTACTCATCCCCCCGTTCCTGCTGGGCGCGATAGCTATAGCTCAGTGTATCATCGCGGCCTTCTTCCCCTCGACCCTATTCGGTAAGTGGCGCCCGGGGATGTTCAAGGAGAAGCTAGAGTGGGACGCCTTCAGGAACCACCTAGGGGACCTCGCCCAGCTACGGAAATACTCGCCAGAGGACCTCTCCATGTGGGGTGATTGGCTTATCTATGGGACCGCGCTGGGAGTCGGTGACCGCGTCGCGCAGGCAATGAGGGACCTCAACGTCAACATAGACGTGGCCCGCTTCGCCCCGATAATGCCTCTGTATTTCAGGCCGATTATAGTTGCCTCGCCCCCCTCAAAGAGCAGCGGAGGTGGCGGGTTCCGCGGCGGAGGTGGCGGCTTCGGAGGTGGCGGCGGCTTCGGAGGTGGCGGTGGCGGGGTCCGCTAGTCGCCTCGGGGCTATTTTTAAATTGGGGCAGTTACTAGGTTAGGCGGGTTCACGGACCCGTAGCTCAGCACGGATAGAGCACAGGCCTCCTAAGTCTGGGGTCGTGG
>CAZIKD010000098.1:0-7636 GCA_964539725.1 uncultured Candidatus Bathyarchaeia archaeon
AAGAAGAATCTGGAACAGACGAAGACGCCCTTATAAACGAAAGCCAAAAGTTCCCGCCCAACCCTTGCCTGGTAAGCAATCTATTTAGATTATATTCAATAACCTTTTAGGGACGTCCTCTTTAGCTTCAAGGGGAGAAAAAATGGATCTATTAACGATAGGTGCAGTCATAGTCGTCGCCCTGATACTAATAGGGCTATACTTCTCGTACTACAACAGGATAAGGCAGTACGAGAACCAGATCGACGAAGCGTGGAGCCAGATCGATGTCCAGCTCAAGAAGCGATACGATCTGGTCCCTAACCTCGTCGAGACCGTCAAGGGGTACGCAGCTCATGAGAGGGAGATATTCGAAAAGGTAGCCACCGCTAGGGCCGGCATGATCAGCGGCACACCACAGGAGAGGATGGACGCCAGCAACATGCTGACCTCCACCCTACGCCAGCTATTCGCAGTCGCCGAGGCCTACCCTAATCTAAAAGCTAATGAGAACTTCAAATTACTACAAGAGCAGCTGCAGGGCATCGAGGACAAGATCGCCTATGCACGCCAGTTCTACAACACCACAGTACTAACCTTCAACAACCTAATCACTACGATACCCGGTATGTGGTTCGCGGGCGGCCGGAGCAAGCGGGAGTTCCTCAACATCCCTGAGGGCGAGAGGCAGGCACCGAAGGTACAGTTCTGATGGAGCGGCGCACCTTCTTCGAGGAGCAGAGGAGGAACCGGAGGAACAGCCTCCTCCTAGCGGTAGTGGTATCGCTATTCCTCTTCGGCCTCGTCTATACTTTCGCATACATAATCGCCCCCGAAGCGATCATCTTCGTCCTCCCAATCAGCATCATCCTGATCCTCATCTATACTTGGGGCAGCTACCAGTACGGAGACCAGATAGTACTCTCATCCACGCGTGCCATCCCAGCCGTGGGCAACGAGTTCATCTACCTCAACAACGTCGCTGAGGGCCTCTCGATCGCAGCCGGAATACCACCTCCAAAGGTCTACGTAATCGACGACCCAGAGATCAACGCATTCGCCACAGGGAAGGACCCGGAGCACGCGAGCATAGCGGTTACCACAGGTGCCCTCCAAAGCCTCAATAGGCAAGAACTAGAGGGGGTCATCTCACACGAGCTGAGCCACGTCAGGAACCGCGATGTAGAGTTCATGACCTATGTCACAGTCCTCGTCGGGCTCGTATCGATCCTTAGTCACATAATACTGAGGTGGGCGTGGTGGGGCGGCATGTCGGGGGGTCGGCGTAGAAGCAGGGACAGAGGTGGGGGGTCGGGGATCGATGTAGTAATCCTCGTACTCGGTCTAATCCTCGCAATATTAGCTCCCATAGCCGTCGCCCTAGTCCAATTCGCCATAAACCGCAGAAGGGAGTTTATGGCAGACGCCGGCGGCGCCGAGCTGACACGCTACCCCGAAGGCCTAGCATCCGCCCTCGAGAAGATCAAGAATGTCAACCAGGGTAAGATGAAGGTCGATGAGGCAATAAGCCCCCTTTTCATCAGCGACCCGAATCACACCGCCCTTGACAACCTCTTCGCCACCCACCCGCCCCTCGAGGAGCGGATAAAGCGGCTCCGCCAAATGTAGATTCGAAGATTTTTTACATACCTAAGCCCATTTGATACTCTGTTCTACCTTGAATGTTAAGGCTGTAAACGGTTTAATCAGGCTACTCCATGAGGAAGGTACCGACTGGGTCTGCACGTTCCCCACGAACATCTTCGTCAACGCCTGCGGTGAGGAGGGAATGCCCCTCCTCATGGTGAGAACGGAGAGGTTCGCTGTCGCCGTCGCGGACGCCTACGGGAGGGCCACGAACGGGAAGAAGATAGGGGTCTCAGCCGTGATGGGCGGGCTCAACGCCGCGGGCACACAGATGGCCTACGGCGCCCTCGCCCAAGCATACGAGGACTCCTCCCCCCTCCTCTGCCTCACGGACGGTGTCCCCAACGAGGCCACCGCGAAGGAGAGATTCAACATTGAGGACGGTTTCCGCAGCGTCACAAAGTGGAGTGGATACATCAACCAGGGGCGGCGCGTCCCCGAGTTCGTCCGCCGCGCTTACACGCAGCTCCGTAGCGGACGCCCGAGTCCAGTCATGCTCCAGGTACCACGCGGCCTCGAGGACTACGAGACCGAAGAGCACCCGTACACCCCCGTGAAAGGCTGGAGACCGGCGGGAGACCCTGCCGACGTCGAGAAGGCCGTAACAGCGCTCCTCCATGCCAAGAACCCCATGATCTATGCCGGGCAGGGCTTATTCTTCGGCGACGCCTGCTCTGAGTTAAAGCGTTTCGCGGAGCTAACCGGAACACCGGTTCTAACGACATTAATGGGAAAGAGCTGCTTCCCCGAAGATCATCCCCTTAGCTTAGGGGTCCGTGGGACACCGGCTGAGAGATGGTTGTATGGTTCGGACCTCATCCTCGCAATTGGAGCGAGCCTCGGAACGACAAGCTTCGGCCACGAGGTCCCCACGAAGGGGAAGACCATCATACAGTGCACCATCGACGAACAGGACCTCAACAGGGCGACGCGCACCGACCACGCTGTCGTCGGAGACGCGAAGCTGGTTCTCACCCAGATGATTGCGGAGGCGGAGAGGCAGTGTGCTAAGCCGCGATCCGGGGTCGAGGCGGAGGTAGCTGCCGCGAAGGAGGAGAAGATGAAGAAGTACCGCCCCCTCATGGAGTCAAACGATAAGCCAATAAACCCCTACAGAGTCTACGCCGAGATCATCGCTACCCTCGACCCCATGAACAGTGTCGTCACCCACGAGTCGGGGAACACCCGCGACCAGCTAACCACCATCTACGATGCCATCGCTGAGCACGGGTTTATGGCGTGGGGCAACGTTTCCACGCTCGGCTTCGGCCTAGGAGCCGCGATGGGAGCTAAGCTCGCCTACCCGAATAGGGAGGTGATAAGCGTCACAGGCGATGCAGGGGTCAGCTACCAGATGGGTGACTACGAGGCCCTGATAAGAAACAACATGGGCATCACAACCATCCATATAAACAATGGCGGCTTCAGCGGCTACGGTCCCGGCTTCTGGGGTAGCGGCCACACTCCATACGCCTGCGAAGTGTCGAAGCATGAAGTCTATAAGACCGCGAAGATGGCGGAGGCTCTCGGGATGCACGCAACGAGGATCGAGGAGCCCGACGAGATTGCACCCGCCATAAAATACGCCCTCAATGAGAACAAAAAGGGACGCCCCGCATTCATCGAGGTCATCTGCAGCAGACACCCCGTCTATGGTGCATGGGTCAGGCCGCCCGCACGCTAGACATAACACCCCACTCTTTAAACCGATAAACTGCGTCTCTCTACCAATGTTCAAGTCCAAGATTGATGAAAAGGCGGCCACAGAGCTACTCAAAGAACTCGTCAAGATCGATTCCGTCAACCCCACACTCGTCCCGGGTGCGAAGGGGGAGTCAGAAATCGCAGAGTACATCGCCAACTGGCTCAAGGCTCTCGGCCTTAAGACTAACGTCGACGAGATAGAGGCGAAGCGGTGCAACGCCGTCGGCGTCCTCAAAGGCGTGGGTGGCGGTAAAAGTCTCATGCTAAACGGTCACACCGACACCGTGGGCTACGGCTACATGACCATCGACCCCCTCAAGCCTGTGGTGAAGGAGGGGAGAATGTACGGTCGGGGAACCTTCGACATGAAGGGCGGCCTCGTCGCCAGCCTCGCAGCCCTCAAGGCCGTCGTCGACTCCGGAACCCAATTAAAGGGCGACTTAGTAGTCGCCGCCGTCTGCGACGAGGAGTACGCCAGCATCGGCACCGAGAGGGTTATGGAGAAGACCCGGGTTGACGCAGCCATCGTTGGCGAGCCCAGTGCACTACAGATCAAGCGTTGCCACAAGGGATTCGCCTGGATAGATGTGGAGACCAAGGGCCTGGCGGCTCACGGAAGCATGTGGCAGGTGGGAGTAGACGCCATAGAAAAGATGGGGAAGGTCCTAATTGGTCTCGAAGACTTGGGCGCTAAACACCAGCAAAACAAGCACCCACTCGTCGGCCCCGCCAGCGTCCACGCCGGAATAATAAAGGGTGGACTGGAGCTTAGCACCTACCCAGATAGTTGCCTGCTCCGGATCGAGAGGCGCCTGATACCCGGGGAGGAGATAAGGGACGTTGAGGAGGAGATGGAGACCCTCCTCAAGGGCATTGCCGACAAGGACCCTAAATTCACTGCGAGTTACGAAATAACCTTCTACCGAGACTCCATGGATGTTCCCGAGACCTCTGAGATATGCCAGACAATAGTTAACTGCAGCAAGGAGGCCATTAAAATCACTCCCGCCTTCATAGGCGGCTCAGGATGGCTCGACACCCAGATAATCTGGGGGAAGGGTATACCCGCCGTTGCATATGGTCCCGCCGGGGACGGCGACCACGCCGCGATCGAGTGGGTGGATCTAGAGACCGTAATGGACGCCGCGAGAGTTCAGGAGCTGGTTATACGCCGCTTCTGTGGAGAGAAGTAAACCTTCCGACTCCTCTTTTACAAACTCTCTCCCTTCATTGAAGGGAAACTAAAAGAGCAGGCACCATTCAGTATATCTCGATGACCAGACTTGCCGTAGTGGATGCAGACAGATGCGTCGGGTGCCAGCTCTGCATGTTCGCCTGCAACAGACGCTTCGGCGAGGGCGGACTAGCCAAATCCGCCATAAGGGTCCGCTCTGCTGGCGGCTTTGAGAGGGGATTCGTCGTCGTAGCCTGTAGGGCGTGTCCCGATCCGCCCTGCTTGAAGGTCTGCCCCGTCGACGCCCTCGAGTCTCGCAAGGGAGGGGGGGTAATTCTGAAGGCGGGGAAGTGCATAGGCTGCCACCGATGCGCTGAGGCGTGCCCAGTCCACGCCGTCTTCTGGGACGACGAGGCGAATAAGCCCAACATCTGCGTCCATTGCAGCTATTGCGTCAAGTACTGCCCGCATGAAGTGTTAGCCATGAAGGAGGCGGAACAACTATGAGGTTACCCACAAGAGTTTTAATAGCAGACCTAACCGCCCGTCGATTCACCGTTGAGGACCGAGCCGACCTATTTCAGTACTACATCGGAGGCGCGGGCGTAGCCATCAACCTCCTCAGGGAGTACTGCCCGGAGGGCGCTGACCCTCTAGGCTCGGAAAACCCAATAGTATTCGCCGTGGGGCCCCTCGTCGGGCTCTACCCCCTCGCATCGAAGACTGTAGCTATGTTCAAGTCCCCCCTTACGGGGAACCTCGGAGAGAGCCACGCCGGGGGGCGAAGCGCGGTCGCCATCAGGTCTGCAGGGTACGGCGCAATCGTCATCAGAGGCGCCAGCGAGTCCCCTGTCTACCTCTCCATAGACGACAAGGGGGTTCATTTCAGGGACGCCTCCGGAATTTGGGGGATCGCTAGCAGCGTCACCACAGGCAGGATAATCAGGGAACTGGAGACAGGGGCGGGGACGCGTACAATCATGAGGATAGGTGGGGCGGGCGAGCGCCTAGTAAGATACGCCTCCGTCATCACCGAGACCTACCGCCACTTCGGCCGCCTCGGTCTAGGAGCAGTTTTCGGTAGCAAGAAGCTCAAGGCCGTCACCGTCACCGGTAACCATGGTTTCGAAGTCTCCGACAGGAGGCTCTACCGCGAGGCATACGACGACATCTACAAGCGAGCAGTCGAGTCCCCCGTAATGAAGAAGTACCACGACATAGGCACCTCATCGAACATAATGCCCCTAAACCTACAGAAGGGGCTCCCCACGATGAACCTCACGGCTACAACCTCCCCCGAGGCGGAGCGCATATCCGGGGAGATACTGGCTGAGCACTATCTAGGCCGCCGCGTTGCCTGCGCCCACTGCCCAGTCGCTTGCATCCATATCGCCGCACTCCGAGAGCCCTACGAGAAGGAACCATACTTCTACAAGACCACCATGATCCCCTACGACTACGAGCTCATCTATGCCCTGGGCTCAATGCTCGGAGTCTTCGACGAGAAGGCGATGCTCCACCTCATAGACGATGTGGAGATATGGGGGCTAGACGCGATGAGCACAGGCGTCGCCCTAGCATGGGCGACCGAGGCACAGGAGAAGGGCCTGATTACCCAGAAGGAGACACTCGGCCTCAACCTGCGATGGGGGGACCAGCCCACTTACGCTAAGGCGGTAGAGCATATAGTGAAGCAGCCGAACGATTTCTACTCAGCACTCGCTCGAGGAGTCGAAAAAGCCTCCGCGATTTACGGCGGAGCAGACTTCGCCCTTGCCTTCGGAGGCAACGAGATGCCCGGCTACCACACCGGTCCCGTTGGCTACGTCGGTTACCTGACAGGTGCCCGTCACAGCCACCTAGACGCCGCAGGCTACAGCATCGACCAGGCTGCCCTCAATGGGAAGCTCCCAGATCCCAAAGCAGCCGCTGCTAAGTTATTCAAGGAGGAGGCATGGCGCCAGATACTCAGCAGCCTAGTCGTCTGCTTCTTCGCCAGAGGCATCTACGACAAGGATACTGTCCTAAAGACCCTTGAGACGGCGGGGCACCACAAAGTGTCACCCGAATCCCTCGACAAGATAGGAGTCGAGATACTGCGTGAAAAAAACAGTTTCAAAAAGAGGGAGGGCTTCAAGCCGAATGACCTCCGAATACCGGAGCGCGTCTTCGAGACCCCCTCCCCCCTCGGTAAGGTGGACGAGAAGTACCTGCGGGAGTCGGTGGAGGAATTCTATAGGCTTCTCTATGCCTAGGGCCTCTCGATATGGAAGACTTCCCTAAGCTCCTCTGAGACTGGGCTGTCGTCGGGGTTAGACGGCATCAGCTCCCTCATATAGGTCCACCAGCGCCTACAGATCGATGTCATCCCTATCGCGTCCCACTTCACTTCGTCCTCCACCTCAACGTAGGCGAATAGCTGACGGGTTTCTGGGTGGAGGAAGATAGTATAGGTCGAGACACCGTGATCCTTGAGCGTCTCCTCGAATTCGGGCCAGATGGGGTTGTGACGCGCCTCGTACTCTGCCTCCCTGCCGGGGTGGAGGCTCATCACGAACGCTTTCCTGATCACAACGTGCCCCTCCTATAGATCGTGTATATCGGCCTCAAGCCTATCCGTATCAAGGACGCCGAAGCTGCTCCTCCCCGAGACGTAGCCGCAGACCTCTCCGGGATTAACGATGAGCGTCGACCCCCGCCTTTCCACTTTTGCCTTGTGGTCGTGCCCGTGGACCACCACGTCGTAGTGACCATGTGCAAGTAGGGATCGGAGTAGCGCGTCCTCGTGGCCGTGGAGTAGTGCTATTCTCCTGTTTCCCGCCTCGATCTCTGCGAAGTTGCCGACGATCTCCTTCCCGACTGCTGCATATACTTCCCTGAGCTTCTCCCTCTCGGCGCAGTTGTTTCCAAGGACTCCTATCATCTTCGCCTTAAGCTCGGAGTAGGGCTTAGCGGTGAAGGGGCTAATGTAGTCGCCGGCGTGGAGGACGAGGGAGACATCGAACTCGTTGAGGCGTCTGATGGCCTCCTTGATCATAGGGACGTTGTCGTGTGTATCGGAGATAAGGCCGAGGCGCATCAGTCCTTCCTCCCAGCGTGGTAGAGGATGTCGCGGACCCTGAGTATCTCCAA
>CAZIKD010000099.1:0-1907 GCA_964539725.1 uncultured Candidatus Bathyarchaeia archaeon
TTCGACGTAGAGGGAGTGCTCCTCCCGAAGAGGCGCTTCCTACTATTCGAGGCAAGCAGGGGCCACAACCTATCATTTTTTCTTAAATTCGCGATAATCGGGATCCTTTATTCGATAGGTGTGCTCTCGCTCGAGCGCTCCCTCAGAGCCCTCTTCAGATCACTCAAGGGAATAAAGATGGGAGAACTATCAAAGCTATTCAAAGGACTCCCGCTCATGCCTGGGTCCGAGGAACTATTCAAAGAGTTAAGGACCCTGAGGTTTAAGACTGCGTTAATCAGCTCGGGGCTCCCGGATGCAATGGTAGCCGATCTGGCGGGTCGTCTGGGGGCGGACTACTATTCGGGGATTCAACTGGAGATTAGGGACGGCGTACTCACGGGCGAAATATCGGGACACGTGATCAAGGAGGGGGGCAAGGTGGCGGCTCTGAAGGGGATAATGGCGAGTGAGGGTTTGTCTCCTGAGAGCTGCGCAGTCGTCGCGGATGACCTCAACAACCTTCAGCTACTGAGGATCTGCGGGTTGAGCATAGGCTTCAACCCAGACTATGTCATCAATAGAAAGGCAGACTACATCGTGAAGGAGGACCTCTCAGAGATCCCACGCATACTCACCGAGGGGGCTACACTCGATAGCCGCATATCCACCGGTAACGTGATACGAGAGGCGATTCACGCCAGCGGGCTGCTGATCCCATACCTCTGCATCTACCTGTTCAACAATTTCATCGTGGCGACGCTGTTGTTCACAGCGGTTTTCATCTACTCCGCCTCCGAGCTGCTCAGGATCTACGGCGCCAATGTACCCATAATCTCGAAGATCACCCTATTGGCCGCCGATAAGTCGGAGCTTCAGGAGTTCAACACCGCCCCAATATTCCACGCGCTGGGCATAGCGCTGTCCCTACTTATATTCCCAACAGGGATAGGATACGCCGCAATAACCGTGCTCGCGCTCGGCGATAGCTCCGCCTCCCTACTCGGTAAAAGATTTGGGAGAATGAGGATCCCCTTTAACAAGGGGAAGAGCGTCGAGGGCTCAATAAGCGGCATGGTCTTCGCCTTCTTGGGTGCGCTATTATTCGTGGATCCTATCACCGCCCTAGTGGGTGCAGCAGCGGGCATCCTGATCGAGGCCCTCCCCTTACCCATCGACGATAACTTGTTGATACCTCTAGCAGCTGGGGCGTCGATGATACTGCTCTAAGAGCACCTAAAACGGGGCCTGCCCCCCTCTACATGAATCCCCTCGGATAAGTGCGTACAGTTATACTCTTCTCTCAACAACGATGGTACATCTCGTCGCAATCGCAGCGATGACCCCGAGCGCAGCCATCCAGGGGGCGAGAAGCGTACCCACGACTCCCACAGTCGCAGGGATCTCGACCAAAAGCTTCCCTGCCTCGTCCTTCACCACGATCCTCGTGATGTTACCCTCGTGAAGCAGCTCCTGAACCCTCTTTAGGACATCGTTAGCCGCCACCGAGAACTCCTCGGTTACATAACTGCCCTGCCGTGTACCGCAGAACTTGCAGTAGTTCGAGTCCTCGGGGATCTCCGAGCTGCATTTTGGACATTTAATCAAATTTATTCCCATGAGGGAAGTTGATGCGCCTGATATTAGACCTTACCCCTAATTCACGTTTGAAGATAAAAGGGGATACTGTTTAGGCTTCACACGCGCGGTCTGATTCAAATAAAGTATTATCCTCAACCAATAAAAGTAACTAACAAATAACCTTATAAAAAAAAGCCATTTTAACTTAAGACACTTAAGGGGTCATCGAGGTGAACGTCAACAGAATCTATTATCTTCAATTGATTAAACCTCTCATTTTGATATCTTTACTCGTTTTCCTCAGCTACCTAACCTTCAAATCAATCGCGGACATTCAATAAAATCTA
>CAZIKD010000099.1:2007-7608 GCA_964539725.1 uncultured Candidatus Bathyarchaeia archaeon
TAAGCGTATATTAATTTAAATGAATAATTATAAAACTTTATAAGTTGACATCCGCCTATTTGTCTTTGCGGATAAGCAAGGTGGAAAGGATAAAATGAAGACTAAGAGAAAAGAGAACAATAAAGCAAGCCACTCTGCTTACTGGAAGCACACATAGCGAGTGCTTAATGAATAAGAGTTAGGTGCTTGAGGAGATGGGTCGAATAACCGTTGAGCTCTCGGATGAGCTTGAGAGGAAGTTGAGGTTCAAGACTATCGAGAGGTTCGGCGGGAAAAAGGGTGACCTCTCAAGAGCTGTGAACGAAGCTATTGAGGCGTGGGTCACCGAGCGTACTTCGGCGTGAATTAGGATACGTAGATAGTTGAATGCATTAGGGTTCGACCCTCCTCCGCATGCGCGATGCAGATAGAGTGTATTATTTCGGGGCGTGCGCGGAGAGTCCGTGATTGTCTAATCATTTGGTGTACAAGTCAGGGGAAGAGACGAGGTTGGAGTTGTAATGATACGCGATGTTAAGAGTGTTGAGGAGCGTCATTTATTAATTCTTAAGGGCATCGGGGAGGGCCTCAGTTACCTTGAGATCGCTGCTGGGATAGGGGTTGATAGGTTCCTGGTTATGAGGGATCTTAGGTCAATGCATCTCAACAAGGATCCCGCGCTTACGCAGGCTCATCTTGATAGGGATAAACATGTGGCGGCGAGTAGAGTGTCTCTTAGTAGTGTGAGTGAGAATAGGTTCAACTCCATGATGGGGATGAGTGTTCAGGAGAAGAACTTTCAGAATATGATGAGCTTTTACAAGCCTGAGCTCGTGAAGATTCTTGAATCTGGTGATGAGGGTGCTGCGATTATGGGTCTCTCTAAGAGTGTTCAGAAGGTATTGGTACATAACGAGATCATTGGCGGTAGGAAGTCTAGTCGTCAGATTTCTCTCAAGGCTCGTCGCTTTTTACCCAAGATTCGCGCGCGTGCGACACTGAGCTAGGTTATTGGGTGGGTGCTACTGTTTTGATTATTCAGGAACCTTTCTTGGGGAGGTCACAAGGTTTCTGCCTCGGGATCTTCTACCATTGGTCACCGTGATGATACAGTCCTCGGGTTATGTGACCATTAAGCCCAGGAGGTCGACCGGGGATGATTGGTGTAGGTTGGATCACGAGCACCTCAACTTCGCGGGCGCATTGCGTAGATATACAATTCTTTGAGCCACAACTTGCAGGTGCGTTAGATTAAACATTTATTATATTTCCAGAAGCCCTCATCATTGTCATGGAGAAAATAGAACCAAGCCTCATCATCGAAGAGATACACAGCGAACTAATGGCTGTCTGCAGCGACAAAATGAGGGAGGGGCAGTCGAGGTTCTTCAAAGAGCAGATCAGGTTCCTGGGGTGTAGCCTCCCTCAATGCAACAAAATCGCCGGCAAGTGGGCTAAGAGGCTCAAAGATGAGGGATGGTCGTATGATGATATCCTAATCCTCTCCGAGGGGCTTCTGAAGGCGGGTAGCTGGGAGGAAGGCGCCATCGGACTAGAGCTTGTGGCACGTCGCAAGGGTGACTTCAGGGAGGAGGACTTCTGCACCTTCGAAAAGTGGCTGAGTGAGTACGTTAACAACTGGGCGCACACAGACTCAATAGCCCCCCACATATTCGGCGAACTAGTCGAGAAATACCCCAACTTGACTGAGGGAATATTCAAGTGGACAAAGTCCCCGAACAGGTGGATGAGGCGGGCTTCGGCCGTAACCTACGTTCTCCACGCCAGACGCGGAAGATTCCATAACATCGCCTACAAGACAGCCGACGCTCTCCTAGGCGATGACGATGATATGGTGAGGAAGGGCGTTGGCTGGATGCTGAAGTGCGCAAGTCAAGCAGATGAGAAAGGAGTCGTAGATTACCTCATGAGGAACAGGGATAGTGCGTCGAGGCTTGTGCTAAGGTACGCGACTGAGAAGGTAAGCCCAGCCAACAGAAGCCTTGTGCTGGGGAGATCTTAAACGCTTACGACGTCAGGATAAACGATGAGCTGCCTGGCGCACGTTAACCTAAGAACCCACTCAACGAGACGATTATAAACCTCATGAACCCCCCGGATGAATGATTTGATCGTCTCTCAATAGTCTTATCCTCACTTCCATCTGACTATAGTCCGTGAACTTGATTGGTTGATCTAGCTGTTCTATAGTCAGTATCGTATATGGCTGGGGCGATTGGGGTATGTATAGCGGCATTATACTACACATACAATATCTGGGAAAACAAAAGAAACCGTCGCGCGCGCGAGGAGTGGCAGAAGAACAGGAAATCGCCCTCAAGTCGCAGGAGCAAACACTTGAGACAGGCAGGCACAGTATTTATGGGGATATAACAGAGCTTCTACTCAAAGGACTTATTCGATCTCTAGCCGATTCTCAATAAAATAAAATTTGAAACAGCAGACGATTACACCAAGCTACAGAAAATAGGAGGCATAGAGTACAAAGTCTTTGGTGCATTTGCCAGTTACTTTGAAGGAATAGGTGTTCTAGTTAGAGATAATCTGTGAGCATCATATTATTAACGCGTCACCGATGTCGTAATTATTATTTAGATCCGCAAATAAACTATGCTTGGTGGTTGTATGCCCCTCGTTGAAATCGCGGTGATGAAGGACTACTTTTCCAAGGAGGAGAAGAAGAGGTTGGCGAAGGCCGTCAAAGACGTCGTTATGGATGAGATTAAGGCGATGAGAAACCAAACGATATCCACTTGGGTGTTTGTAAGGGAAGTCGACATCATGGAAAAATCAGAATGACCCTCTAAGTTGATTTCCATAAAAAAATTGATACATCCCCGCGACTCCATCTTTATACTGGGTTCATCAGCATATATCGCGCGCGCGAGCTGAAGTGTGAGAGGAGGAGGATCTGATCTTGTCTGAGGATAAAACCCATTCAAAGAAGCTTATGACGCTGTCCTTCATAGTCTCGAGCTTCGCGACACAGCCGGCTGGACTGATCATAAGTCTTCTGCTAATCGAGATCGGTCTCACCTTCGGTGTCCCAGTTGGCGTTACGGGGCAGCTTAGAACGGTATCCTCAATAATCGGAGTATTCGTCGCGTTACTTCTTGGTGTGATAAGCCTTCGCTATAGTTCGAGATCCCTCCTTCTCACCGGATCAGTTCTGTTAATCCTTTCCGCAATAGGTTGCGCATTCGCCTGGGACTTTGCTTCGATGCTAGTACTCTTCTCTCTGACAGGAGTCGGAGTGACATTGATCGCGCCGATGATCAACACGCTGATAGGAGAAAATTTCCCAAAGGAGAAGCGCTCTAGGATACTCGGGCTGAGTGCGGCGGGCACATCAATCGCTTTCCTGATCTGCTCACCATTAGTGAGTTATATCTCTGGTCTAGCCGGTTGGAGGGTAGTGTTTCTACTCATTATGCTACCAGTGTCCATCATTGGACTGTTTATGGCCTTCATAGGGATACCGAAGAGCGCTCAGATTAGGAAACCTATCGGGATTAATGAGCTCCTCTCCGGCTTTAAATCGGTCCTCTCTGAAAGGTCCGCGGTCTTCTGTCTCATCGGCACGATGCTGACGTGGACATCCTTCCTGGGCAGCCTCACCTATAGCATGTCTTTCTTCAGGGAGCAGTTCCTCGTAGCCCTCGGTTGGGCCTCCCTACTTCTATCCGCGATGGCCCTAAGTAAAACACTAGGCCACCTCACGATCAGTTCGCTGATAGCTAGGCTTGGAAGGAAGAACGCCGCGGTAGCATCCATAGTTTCGATGGCTCTGTTGACCTTGAGCTACCTCTTCTCACCGATTCTGTGGCTCTCGGTGGTTCTTGTATGCGTCAGCTGCATTCTAGCTGGCTATATGCACTCCTCTGTTGATAGCCTCAACTTGGAGCAGGTGCCTGAGTATCGCAGCTCCATGATGTCCTTGAGCTACGCTTTCAATACTCTGGGCGGAGTGATTGGGGCTGGTTTGGGAGGGTTCGCCCTAGTATTCGGTGGATACCGTATTCTTGGAGTCTTGCTGGGGCTTTTTGGATTTTCCTCGGGGATTGTGTTCTACGTTTTCGCTAAGGAGCCAAAGAAAGAATAGAGTTGCACGCGTGAATACCTGTTCGTAGAACCTATGTAGGGTGTGAGGTATAATCTGCCTCAACTTTTCAGGCGAGGGTGCCCTGAAGTGATGCAAGAGTAATCAGGTCTAACCCTACTTCTTATCAACTATTTTGATTATACCCTTAGGGCACTTGCTGGCACAGAGACCGCAGCCAAAACACAATTCAGGTTTAAAGGTCACCTTTCCCTTGACGAATTTCCTAGCCCCAAACTGGCAGCGATCCACGCATAAACCACAATTGATGCATTTTGAAGAATCGGTGACTGATATCTTTTCAGACGTTAATAGATGTGGGGCAAGTCCATACCTGAGTACACCACCAAGCACGCTACAACAACAGGAACAACAGCTGCACAGAAAATCAATATCCTCCGTCCTCGTCTTTTTGTCCCGAATATAAGCCATATGAACCAACCCAGCCTCGTGACTCTTCTCCAACACCTGAACAGCCTCCTCGAAGGAAACTTCACGAGGATTAAGATGCTTAAAATCGGGAGAACTCAGAGCCTGCTCCGCCTTTGCACCGAGCCCAATGCAGGTTTGAATAGGGCTGTCACAGTGACCACGTTTCCTCCTGCAGCTACAGTCCATTAGAGACAACTTCGAAGCGCCGAGAAGAATCTGTTTCACACTATTATAATGGACTAGGCGGTGGCTCCCCTCGATCTCAACGTTGACTGGAACTGTGATAGCTACTCTAATCGCCTTCTCCGTGTCTTCACGCATTTCTTCGAGGGTCCAATCGTTGTTGAATCTGTAGCCCTGTTTTCTATGACTCATGTCTCAGCTATCATTTCTAGATGCATAAATCATTTTGCGACATTAGTTACTCCCTGTCGCGCGTGAAACGTATTATTGATTAGTATAATCTAGTAGCAATGTTCTGCGCTCGTTTGTGTGGGTGGAGGGGAAAATGATTACCCCCGCCACGATTGAGTAAATTACCCGAAGAAGTAGAGCCACAGAGTGTAGACCGCGATGTTGATGGCCGTTATTACTACGCCACGCTTGAGGAAAGAGGTGAAGCTGAAGGACCTCCCCGTTCGGTTTTCAGCGGCCTCGATGATGATCACGTTACTCGCAGCCCCGAGGATGGTCAGGTTACCCGCTATCGTGGACCCCGAGGCGAGCGCCAGCCAGGCATACCGGTGGCTCCCATCGAACCCCAGGCCCTTCATCACATCTATGTAGAGCTTCACCAGCGGCACGTTGCTGAACACCTGGCTGAGGGCTGTGCTGAGGAACATGATGTTCACTATGGCTGAGCCTTTGTCCAGGGGGCTCGGAGCAGGTAGCAGGTCGAGGAAGATCTTGGCAGCGCCCGATTGCCAGAGGCCACCCATGACTATGAACATAGACATGAAGAAGACTATGCTGCTCCAATCAACCTGATGAAGGAGAGCCCTCTTCTCCACGGTGAAGGCGAACAATGGGACAGAGGCGAGGAAGGCTACGATACCCAGGTGCTCCGTGTG
>CAZIKD010000100.1:0-7580 GCA_964539725.1 uncultured Candidatus Bathyarchaeia archaeon
ATGTCCTCGTGGATCTCAGGGATCGATCTATCACCGTCTATGATGACCCACCTTCCATCTGAAATGAGGTCCATTGCCTTGTCAGCGGTCTTGCTGAGTTCATCTATTGTTTCGAACCTCTCAGTTTTGATTCTGTTGTTAACGACTCGGCGGAACGCCTCGGTGGGGGAGACGTTTAGGTAGATTAGGCTACCCTTGGTGGGGACTATCCTTGCGAAGAAGTGGTAGGCGAACTTATGGACGGGTGCGGGGAGATACGCCGTCCCGAGGAGGTAGCGGACAAATATTACATAGTCGACTCTCCTCCAAGCGTAGAGGGTTATACTCCTGATAACGTCGGCAAGGTAGAAAAGGCTCGCTGCGATGTGTGCCTTCTTCCCCTCGACGAATAGGTAGTCTCGCCCCTTAACACCGAAGAAATTATCCCCACTCGGGTGGCTCCTGAGGACGTACGTCTTCCTCCTCCTCTTCAAGTGCTCGGCGAGCATCTCGGCCTGCGTGCTCTTTCCGGAGGCGTCGAGACCATCAATGATTACCAGCATGGACATCAAGTGCCTCCGGTTAGGAACAGGAATGTGGCGGCGCCGAATAGAGGGACGGCGATGTTGTCGAGCCCCTTCGGGGAGACCCCCTCTATGACGGTCACCAGCACCGCTATAGCGGCTGCGGGTACGATGGGGTTGAACGTGAAGGGGTAGAAGAGACCGAAGTAAAGGAATGCGATGATGAGGCTGACGAAACTGCCGAGGAACATTCCGACGCTACCCTCTATGCTCTTCCTCTCAAAGATCTTGTACTTATGTCTCCCATAGTATTCGCCGAAGATGGCGGCGAGGCTGTCCCCATAGGCCATTGGGAAGATACCAGCGGCGACTACGTAGGGCCTGATGCCGAAGAGATAGGCGAGGGTGGTGTAGCTCATCGCGTAGAGTACGAGGCCCATACTGTGCCCCTCCTCGGTGAGGTCGCTGAGCCCCTTCATCTTCTCGCCGAGCTTGATGGGTGAGTAGGGGGTGGCGAGCAGGGTGACGATGATGAATGGGCTGGCGACGAGGAAGGGAAAGATGCTCGCGGTAAAGAAGGGCATTATGAGGGGGAGGTTCCCGATCATAGCGTGTAGGACCTTCCGGCTGACCTTCTTCGGGAGTGGGAGCCTCGGCGAGATAAGGATGAGGGCGACGATGTAGGCGTAGCATCCTCCCATCACAATCAGGTTCCAGAGCAGCTCGTCCAAATACGCGCCACCGGAGACAAATAGACATCCACGCCCGACGCCCTTATCAGCGTTCTGGGTGCCCGCAACCCAAGGTTTATTTTATCCGAGGGTCAAAGATCAACTGTTTCTGGAGTTGATTGGATGAAGGAATACATCTTACCCAAGCTACCCTACGCCTATGAGGCGCTCGAACCCGTAATAGATGCGGCGACGGTCACCCTCCACCACGACAAACACCACAATGCCTATGTGGCCGGTTTCAACGGGACTCTGAAGAAGATTGTTGAGGCACGTGAGAAAGGCGACTACGCAGCGATAAAGGCGCTGGATAAGGATCTCGCCTTCCACGGGAGCGGCGTCGTTCTCCACAACCTATACTGGGAGAACCTCTGCCCCAAGGCGGAGTTCAATGAACCCACTTCGGGGGCCTTCATAGAGCAAGTGAAGGCCGACTTCGGTGATCTGACTAAGCTCAAAGCCGAGATGGGTGCTGCAGCGAAGGCCGTTGAGGGGAGTGGTTGGGCGGTACTCGTCTGGGACCACGCCTCTGGTCAACTGCTCGTCCTACAGGCCGAGAACCACCAGAAGCTCACTATCTGGGGCGTAGTCCCTGTCCTCGTCTTAGACGTCTGGGAGCATGCCTACTACCTCAAGTATCAGAACAACCGCGCCGCCTACGTCGACGCCCTCTGGGGCATCGTCAACTGGGCCACGGTAGAGAAGAGGTTCAAGGAAGCGAAGTAGCTGCCTCCCGTTTTTTAGAAGGTCACGTTCTTCTGCTCGGGCACCGTGAACGGTGGCCTCTTTCCCTCTAGGAAGGCCTTGACGCTCTCGGCGCATCTCTCTGCCATGCTACGACGGGTCTCCCATGTCGCGGAGGCTATGTGGGGAGTTACGAGAACATTTTCCAGCTTTAGCAGTTCCTCGGTGAGGGGGACGGGCTCTACCTCGAAGACGTCGATGGCTGCGCCGGCTATCCTCTTCGCCTTGAGCGCCTCGGTTAGTGCCTTCTGGTCGATGACGGGGCCTCTGCTCGTGTTAACGACTAGTGCGGTAGGCTTCATCATCTCAAATTGCTTTGCACTTAGTATGCCCCTTGTGGTTGGAAGTAGTGGGACGTGGACGCTGAGGATATCTGATGTCCTGAGTAGCTCCTCAAAGGGGACGTATGTGATGCCATACTGTGCTTCGATATCCTGCCTTCGGATGACATCGTTGTAGATCATCTTGACGCTGAAGCCCTTACCGCGTTTCACCACCTCGACGCCTATGCGGCCGAGGCCGAGGATCCCGAGGGTCTTACCCTTTATGTCCCAGCCGAATGGGAATCCCCTTTGTTTCTTGCCCCACTCCTCGCGTGTATACCTGTCCGCTTCAGAGATGCGGCGCATCCAGCTGAGGATGAGTGACCATGTGAGGTCAGCTACGGCATCGCTGAGAACGTCGGGTGTGTGGCAAGCGTAGACCCTGTGGCGGGTGCAGGCGTCGACGTCGACGGTGTCGTAGCCGACTCCGAAGCGGGCGACGATGCCTAGGTTAGGTGCCCCCTTGAGGTACGCATCGTTGACGACGTCGCCTCCACCGACTAATGCCTTCGCCTCACCGAGTTCCCTCTTATAATCGCCCTGGACGTAGATGACATCAGCGAGGTGTCTGAGTTTTTCCGCGATATCTTCCGGAAAATTGAGCTTGCCGCAGCTAACTAGTATCTTCGGCTTCATTTCTATCGCTTACTTATGGATGTCTGGGACTGTTAAGACTGTCGAAGGATTACTTCTTACGTGTAACGCGGAACTTGACGTCATTCCATCTGTCTGGGCACTCGTAGTTGAACTCCTTCGGGTCGATCCAAGGTATCTTGCCGCCATAGCAACAGTTCATGAGGGTTGGGAATAGGTCGTGGTAGCAGTAGCCACAAATATCCCCCGTCTTATGGGTGTTTATCTCAAACCTGTCACCGACTTTGTGACCAGCGCTGCACATCTTCCCGATATGGGTTACCTCGGCTACGTAGACTGGCTCATCTGCCACATTGTTCACAGATCCATTCTCAGCTGGGGATGTAGAAAAGGTGTTCGAGGAGAGGCAGGGGTTTAATCACCCGGGTCAGGTACTATAACCATGGCGCTTTACGACGAGATAGTCAAGGAGACATTCGGCTTCGAGAAGGTGATCGGCGTCGCGGTGAAGCATCTTGGGATTGAGGAGGAGGCGTCATTTAACGGTGACGAGTTGTTCCCCACGGCGAGCGTCTTCAAGGTCCCCGTTATAGTGGAGCTTTACAGGCAGACTGAGGCAGGGAGACTGAGACTCGACGACAAGATAGCTCTGAAGGAGGCGGAGAAGGTACCCGGCTCCGGCATTCTGAAGGAGCTAAGCGATGGGCTCGAGGTCACGATAAGGGACCTGAGCAGATTAATGATGATCCTGAGCGATAACACAGCGACCGACATGATATTGGAGCGAGTGGGGAGGGATAATGTCAATGCTACTATGCGGAGGCTCGGGCTGAACAAGACGGCGGTAGTCGCCGACTGCCGTGACATGCTCTTCGACCTCGTCGGCGCTAACGACCTCCCTGAGGAAGAGAAGACGTTGAACCGCTATCTTCAGTTGGCAAAGGAGGGGACGAATAAGGGCTCTTGGAGCCTCAGAACGGATAGGAACGACGTTACGACGCCGCTGGAGCTGAATAGGCTACTGGGTCTTATCGTTGAAGGGAAGGTGGCTGGGAGGGCGAGCTGCGACGCGATCCTCTCCACTATGGAGAAGTGCCAAACAGGTGAATATAGAGTGCCAAAATATCTCCCCGCGGAGAGGGTGAAGATGAACAGGAAGACGGGGAGCCTACCTGGTATCAGGAACGACGTTGGGATCATCACGATTCTCGCGACTGGGGATAAGTACTGCATTAGCTGCTTCACGAAGGGGGCGCCCGACGTCTTCGCCGCTGAGGAAGCCATCGCGAGGATCAGCAGGAACGTCTACCAGTACTTTACGAAGGGGAAATAGCGGCTTTTGTACTTCTACTACTCATTACAATTTTTTTTACCCTCGTTGAGGTAGCCTTTTACTAGTTGCCTACCCTTCTTGGTTGATATTCATATGTCGCAGGTTGAGGGGCGTAACCCCGTATTGGAGACGCTGAAGCGTGGTGGGATCAGAAAACTGCTGGTTGTTGAGGGGTCCACGAGTGATCCTAAGGTGAAGGAGATTGTGGACCTCGCGAAGAGGAGGAAGACGCCAGTGGAATTTGTTGAGAAGCTAGTGTTGGATAAGATGTCGGACACGAGGCATCACCAGGGGGTTATTGCCCTCGTGGAGGCGCCCGGGTATGTTGCCCTGAACCAGGTTGTGGAGAAGTCGGGGAAGGAGCCCTGCGTGGTCATCCTCGACGGTGTGCAGGACCCCCAGAACCTGGGTAGCATCCTCCGCACGGCGGACGCGGCGGGGGTGGCCGCGGTCCTTATCCCCAAAAAGGAGGGGGTTGGTTTAACGCCTACCGTTCTCCGAGTCAGCATGGGTGGTGGAGCCTACGTCCCAGTGGCTCGGGAGAACATATACCCCGCCGTCAAGTTTCTTAAGGACGAGGACTTCAAGCTCGTCGCTATAGATACTTCGGGGGACCACGACCTCTGGGAGGAGGACCTTACAGGCGCAGTGGCCTTCGTACTCGGCAGCGAGGGGGAGGGTATAAGCCCCACACTCCTGGATAAATGCGACTCCGTCGTCAGAATACCGATGCGCGGCCACGTCTCAAATCTGAACGTCGGTGTCAGTGCAGCCGTAGTACTATATGAGCGTCTCCGTCAGATCGAGGTTAAGCGAGGGCAGCGACGCACATAAGAAAGTAGATGCTTCCCGACACCTTGACGAGCGCATATCTGATCACAATTAAGAATATCCCGAATTTCCTCTCCCTAGGGGAAGGCGAGGCAGTAGTTTGCCTCCGGAGCTATACGGTGTTCGTAAAAGGATACTCTACAGTGAGGGCACCTCTCTAGCTTACGGGATATAGGGGGTTATCAATGCCTGATATGGATGATCCGTTAATCACGGGGGGTGCCCTCGGCCTTGAGGAGGCTTCTTTTCCTCTCTATCCCCCACCTGTAGCCGCCCAGACCGCCCCCTTTCCTGACGACTCGGTGGCAAGGGATTATTATGGATACGGGGTTCGTGGCGCAAGCTCTGCTGACGGCCCTCGCCGACTTGGGCTGCCCTATAGAGCGGGCGATGTCCTCGTAGGACCGGGTGGAGCCCCTTGGGATAGCTTGGAGCTCCTTCCACACCATGCGCTGGAAATCCGTTCCCACAACGTCGATGGGGACATCCCCGAGCTGGGTCACCCTACCTGTGAGGTAGTCAAGGACCTCAAGGGTCCATGGGTCGGGTTCTCCCTCCTCCCTTGTTATCTCTGCGGATGTATACTCGTGGCGTAGAGCCTCCTCTTGGTTCTCGTCTCCGTCTCCGAGGCTGAGGTGGCAGACGCCATGGCTTGTCCGGGCGACTAGTAGCCTGCCTAGGGGGGAGTCGACGACCCTATATGTGATCTTCATCCCCTCACCGGCCCTGCGGTAGGCGCCTGGGGTCATACCCAGCTTGGCGTTGGCGTCCTTGTAGAGCCAACTCGTTGAGCCGTAGCCTACTCCGTAGATGGCCCTTGTAACGGGTTCCCCCTGCTTGAGCCTGAATTTGAGTCGCTCGACCCTGCACGCCTCCTGGTATTGACGGGGGGTTAGGCCCATGGCCTGCTTGAAGGTCCTCTGGAGGTGAGCTGCGCTTACGCCGACCTCGGCTGCGAGGTCATCGAGGGTTATCTTCTCCCCCTGTTTCCTTCGGATGTACTCACAAGCCTTCTTCACCCAAGCGATCTGGGGGGCGTCGCGATCTCTTGGCTTACAACGGAGGCAAGGGCGGTAGCCAGCTGCCTCGGCGGCCTCGGGTGTGCGGCAGAAAGTTACGTTCTCCCTCTTGGGGTGCTTACTTGGGCAGGAGGGGCGGCAGTAGATACCGGTTGTGCGCACAGCGACTACAAATGAGCCATCCGCGGACGCGTCTCTTTCCTCGAAGGCCCTCCTCATATCCTCCTCGTTCTTGATCCTCTTTCCCTCGGTCATCTCTCTGCCCCCTGATGACCTCTGGAAAGGTGGGCCTCTTTTAATCCTTTGAGTCTGAATCTTGCGGTCAAACCCCCAAGGAACGTTTTTAATTTGGGCGCTCGGATTTGAATCCGGGTATGTGTAAGGGACCGCGCCCCAGCTGCATAGGGATACTCAGTGAGGACGAGGAGTGCGAGGAGTGCGAGTGGAGGCCAGAGTGCGAGACGTTAACAAAGCAGCTCGAGGCCGATGTCATGAGAGGTGGTACACACATCCGTCTCACCGGCAAGTATAAGGAGCGAAAGTACAAGCCGAAGAGACTACCCTGACTTCTCGATCATATTTGCATTAAAAGCGAGGTGGGCTGTATACCTGAAATCCCTCTAGAAGACTAGGGCCTCAGTCCAGCCGTCAGCACTAATAATGAAGTACCCGGTTTGGTCCATGGCTTCACTTCTAGTGTCGAAGTGATTTAATCGAAGTCTAATTAGAAGACCCGTGTAAATTTACCCTGATCCATTGAGAGGTGGGCGAAAGTGGGTGCAGCGGCGGCTCCCATGGGCAACCGGGCTGGCGGGGCGCAGGTCCGCGTCACCCCCCTCCGTCCCGAGTTCCCGCGAGCGCCTAACGTTTAGACTTAGGTTGCTCCCTCCCGGGCCTGGCCAGGTTCGCCCGTCGAATGCACGCGCGCCCCCCTACGAGGGCGTGCGTTGCAACCGCCGGCCCCGCGGGGCAGGACATCGCCGGAGGGCTCCGCGCCTTACACCCCGCTTCCCCAGGCCACCCATAAGGTTACTGACCCCCTTTGTAGCCCATTAAGGGTACGGGGCAGGGCTGGCTCCCCGATCCTACCCGCCGCTGCACCTGTAGAAGCGGAGCCAACCGGTAAAAGGGTTACGCAGCCAATGAAGCATGGCGGTGAATTCCATTCCTCAAAATCACTAGCGAAGACTCGACGATGGAGGCAGCCGAGGATAATACAGCCTACTAAGATTAATAGCCGGTGAAACCCCAGTTAATCGGTCTTACGCGCGCGCCGAGATGCATGGCTTCATGCAGGGGCTCTATAGTTCTATCTCCCAGGAGAGCAGCACCATCGGATCAATCTTCGGAGGCGTCATCATAGACAGCTGGGGCTACACTGGTGCCTTCCTCACCGCCATGAGCTGCGACGCGATCGCCCTCTTCATCGTATGGTTCAGGGTCCCTAACCCAGAAAAATCCGAGAAACGCGCGCGCTGCGAAATGTTAATATTACAAAATAG
>CAZIKD010000101.1:0-7376 GCA_964539725.1 uncultured Candidatus Bathyarchaeia archaeon
TGTGACCTGCACCGCGAAGTGGGGCATCTGCAAGGGGGACGGCCTCTTCAAGGACGTCTACCATGAGATCGCCAGAGAATACCCGGACATAGAGCAGGACCCCACCTGGATCGACTCATGGTCGTACTATGCAATAATGCGCCCCAACTTCGACGTTGCCGTGATGCCGAACCAGTATGGCGACATCATGTCCGACATGTCAGGGGCCATCCAGGGAAGCATGGGGTTGGCAGGCAGTCTGAACGCCGGGGACGACCACTGTTTCGCCGAGCCCACCCACGGATCAGCGCCGGATATATCTGGCAGAATGATCTCGAACCCGACCTCCATGATCCTCTCAGTCGGCATGATGCTCAATTGGATGGGGAACAAGCACAGTGTCAGGAGGCTGAAGGATGCGTGGAGGGGCATAGACTCGGCGATCGACAGGGTCCTAGGCACCAAGAAGGTCAGGACGCCAGACCTCAAAGGAAAGAACAGCACCTCAGAGTTCGGCTCTGCTGTCGTCAACGAGGTAAGGAAAGGGGAATAACCGCTCCGACAACATTCTTTAAGGGTAGAGCAGGGCTCCCCTCCTTGCGACGAGGCGCCTCTCCTTTTAGACAGCTTGTATCCTCCCAGCGTCCTGCAGGACTGATATGTCCTCCAGGGGATCGCCCTCGACAATGAGTAGGTCCGCGGTCTTCCCCGGCTCTACGGTTCCGACACCGTCGAGAGCACAAGCCTCGGCTCCGGTTCTTGTCACACGCATGTCGGCTAGGCTTAGACCAATGCTAGATTGGGAAGAACAGTGCCTCGACTTCTCGACTTTTCGCCAGTTCTCCATCCGTCGTCAGCAGGGTTCCGTTGAGTCGCTTTGCCAAGGCTAGGGCGTAGCAGTCGCCGATTGAAAGGCCCAGTGTTCGCTGGCATTTCTCAAATCCGGCTTGACGGTTCAATTCTACATCCGACGCAATTCTCAGCGGACTGCCTCTGATTAGGTCGCGCGCGCGAGGCTACTTGCCCAACTCCGAGTTGGGTAGCGGTCCTCTCTCCATCAGGCGTATATTCGGCTCGCACAAAGCCTATCTCAAGACCACGCCCGAGCATGTTCCTCGCGGCATTCATATACCTGTATCGCTTGCACTCAGACGCGGCTCGTCCTTCGTTTATCTTTTATCCAAACTTGGAGAAAACAAGACGATAATTGTCTAGAATCTGGGAAATCGACCCCGAAACGCTAGAGCAGCGCTATATCTAAACGGCGTTACTTAACGAACTGTCTGAACTGTGGGGGGATGATGGTGAATGAGGGGTAAGGCAACAGTCTTCGGCTGGGTCCTTGTAGGAACCGTGGTCATAGTCAGCATGTATATGCTCGCCCAATTGATGGCGACGCAGCTCGTTACCAAGCTTTAGAGGTGAGGGTGACCATGCGCGACGCTTCCACGACCCTACCTAGGAAGCCGGCTGCGCTCGCGCGCGCGATATGGCTGCAGAACTCTTTACTTGTATACTATCTTGATAGCACCCGTAGGACATTTACTGACGCAGAGACCACACCCAAAGCAAAGCTCAGGCTTGAACGTCAACGAACCATCAATCATCTCCCTAGCCCCAAACTGACAACGATCAGCACACACCCCACACCCTGTACACATGGAGGAATCTGTCACCGTAGTAGTCTGAGAACTCAAATAGTGGGGCGCCAACCCAAAGCGTAGAACAGCCGATAAAACGTGGCAACAACATGAGCAGCAACTGCACATAGAATTCACAGGGCCCTCATCCCCATTCACATACGCCATATGAACGAGGCCCGCTTCGTGAGTCATCTCAAGTATATCAAGGGCCTCGTTTAACGTCACTTCACGCGGATGTCTATCCTTCAACTCCTTGTTGCCTAGGACGAACTCCGCCATGTTGTTCAAGTCAAAGCAGGTGTTCAACGGTGCATCGCAATTACGTCTTTTTGTCCTACACGGGCAGTCTATCACCGAGATTTTTTTGGCCGCATAAAGAATGTCTTTAGCCTTATCAAAGCTGAGGACTCTTTGCCCTCCTTCAATCTTCAGGTTTACTGGGAGGGTAACCACCGGGTTTTTCCTAGTTTCGTAGTTGCAATTTTTCAGCTCCTCCAGGGGCCAGTCATTCTCGAATCGGTAACCTTGCCTTCGATGAGCCCTATATTATTTTATTTATTGTTGACAATATTACTTTTTTGTGTGAGGCGTGTAGTGTGTGCTGTAGTGTGGGGACATAGCCTTATCCTCGGTTCCACCCGATAATCATCCGTACACCAATTCATGTAGCATTACTTTCTTGAAGTAGGTTAGTTTTTCTAATGCCCGCTAATAGATCCATAACCAAAGTTACTTTGGTATAATCCTCATCTAACGAGCAATAATCTTACCCTCAATGCCGCCTGAGTGTAACCAGTGAACTTGATTGGATGAATTAGTTAAGCAATCATTTAATTTGTTTATAGGTTCTGAATCTCCTACTGTCATGTGAGCGACAGATGGCATCAAAAAAATACTACGAAGTCAACAAAGCACGCTGGAATGAGCTCGTAAACATCCACGCCAAGTCACAGGAGTACGACCTAAAGGCCTTCTTCGCCGGGAAAAACAGTCTGCATCAGCCCGAGCTAGACCTCCTAGGAGATGTGCGAGATAAGAGCCTACTACACCTGCAGTGCCACTTTGGCCTAGACACCATCAGCTGGGCACGCTTAGGGGCAAAGGCAACAGGGGTTGACTTCAGTGACACAGCTATCGAACTTGCTCGTGAGATAGCTAGAAAGACGGGAGTGGACGCCGAGTTCATTTATAGTAACATTTACGATCTCCCAAAGATCCTCGATAAACAGTACGACATCGTATTCACCAGCATCGGGGTTCTCTGCTGGCTCCAGGACATCAACAAGTGGGGTAGAATAGTCGCTCGCTACCTCAAACCACAGGGGACCTTCCTACTCGTGGAGTCTCACCCTATAATGGGGATATTCGACGACGAATCAAGTGAATTGAGAATCAAGTATAGTTACTGGCATAGTGACGAGCCAATGAGTTGGGAAACGGATGGTACTTACGCGGATGAGTCTGCGGAGATTAAGAACAGGAGGAGCTATGAGTGGCAGCACACGATTAGCGATGTTTTGAATGGCCTGATCAGGGTAGGGTTACGCATTGAAGAGGTTAGAGAGTACCCGTATCTTCCTTGGAGATATGTTAAGAGGGCTGTGAAGGGACGGGATGGATGGAGCATCCCTGCGGATCCTCTGCCACAGATGTGGAGTGTTAAGGCAACTAAGCCCTAGTTAGAGGCGTTCGTTCTTGTCTCACAGTACATGTAATTCCTAAAATGTTCATCTGTGTGATCCTTTTTATCATCTCATCCTCAGATTCATCTGATACCGAAAATCTTAACCCAAAGTTGCTTTGGCATAAGCCTCATCTTATCACACCTGCGTGCCCAGATTGGAATTTTTCCGTACAATGCGGATGAGCTTAAAGTTATATGACCAAATAGCGACTACGGCTGGTTCACTTAACAAGTTAGAAAATGGGGAACCTGTTGAAGAAATAATATCCAATTACGCGTGCGAATGATTTCTTAATACTGTTTACTGCCACTAGGGTTCTTATCTGCTCGAATTGTAAGATGACGATCAAAGTAGGGGGAGATATTGACGCAATATTCCGATGAGGTGAAGATCGAGAACTCAGTAGTCACCATAAAACTGGTAATCAAAGATGCGACAACCATCAACCTCCTAAGCTTACTCGAGGGCTCCCAGAGAACACGCTTCATCGAGAGGGCCATAGCAGTTGGAGCCCAGTTCCTACAGGCGCAGATGTTACCAAGCACAGATGTAGTGAAGAGAATCAATACACAACAAGATAAATCGAATCAGAAATGAAGCCATTCCCCGTGGCATTGACTTGGATCCCTCATAGATCTTCGTCAATTATTGATTTCCAATCGCTAGTCTTCGCTGCTGCCCACCATCTCGGTTGAGGGTAGACGTCCAGCCCTTTCATGGGGCTTCGGCTCTCTGACCAGAAGCATAAGCATCGTCGTGCCAACAACCCCTATCCAGGAGTTAATGAAAAAGGTGATACCTATACCTGGCACCATCACACCCGCAACGTAGAAGACATCATCCCTGTAGGCGCTGTAGAGCCATGCCCCTATTATTGGCCCGATGACGTCCCCGGCGGTGAAGTAGCGGCCCATCAACCCGAAGAATTTTCCACGGTGCTGGGGCGGCACAAGGTCCGCTCTCAGCGCCTGGAAGGCGGGTTGGCTCACATTGAAGCCGAGGCTCCTCGCGGACATCGCAACACTTGCCTGAGTCGCGTCGCCTGTGAAGGGGAGGATGAATCCGAAGAGTTGACTGAGGTAGTTGCCTGCACCGATCAATGGTTTTCTCCCCACCTTGTCTGCCACGCGGCCTGCGGCGAAGCTGGCGACTAGGCCGATCATACCGCTGAAGCTCATGATTACACCTATCTCGAGGGCGTCCATACCAAACTTGTCATTGAAGAATAGCACCATGATCGGCATTATGAAGCCGACACCTATCCCAGTCATGAAGGCATTTGCAAGCAACACCTTCATATTTCCCGTGATCTTCAAGTCGCCGCTGATGGCTTGAGCCCTCATCCTGAGCTCGTGGTGCTCCTTGGGTTCTTTAACCCAAATGTAAACCATGACGATTAAGAGGACGCTGAACCCAGAGTCTACGAAGTAGGGAATGCGATAACTCCAAAGTGTATCTTGGTTTAGGGTATTGAGGCTGAACCATTGGACGGCGCCACCGATCAATGGACCAATGTTGCGCCCCACCATGCTGGCGGACATAATGAAGCCGGCGGCTTCTCCTCGTTGACTCGGCTCCACGTTATCCTGGAGCAAAGCTTCCGCGGCGAGCATAGCGCCTCCACTCACGGCTCCATTGACGAAGCGTATGATAAGGAGCCACTCCCAGCTTGGGGCGAGTCCGGTGGCGATGCCGAGTATAATGTCAGCAGTGATGCCAAGAATCATCACTTTTTTTCGACCGTATTTATCGCTGAGGGTGCCCATTCGGGGTGCCATTATCGCGAAGCTTAGCATGAAGCTGCTTGTGAAGACTCCTATGCTGGCAACGGTTGCGCCTAGGCTGATGGCGTAGTTGGGGAAAAAGCTCATTGGTAGCCCCATCGCGATGCTTTGGATGAGTTGTACGGCGGCCAGAGTCAAAATGGTGCTGTTATAGACTTTGGGCAAGGTATAACCATCTTGAGTTTAACTACGGGATGTGTAGCTGGAATTAAAACCTGTATACTTTAATCGATCATATTTACATATATCGCTCGCGGAGCTAGATGTTTGTAACCCGCAAGATCAGCGCGTACATCTAAATATCTCTAAGGTGGAGAGTTCGGTTCTATCGGGGATTAACTTGAACCCGAATGCCAAAACCAGTAACCATCTTAACGAAATCGGCATAGTTCACGACCACGCCACGTGATGGAAGAGGAGCATGCCCCTCAACCAAATCGTTCCCCACCACACGGCAGGGCCTCGCTCCCAACTTCTCAATAAGCTTAGAGACTTCCCCGATGCTCACATTAGCATCAACCCTCTCCCTCTCAACGGAGAAACGCTTCGCAATCCTACTAACCGAACACACAGATATCCTATAGGAAGCTTCACTAACCCGCCCAACATAGATCAAAACATCGTTGATTCCACGTACCCAAAGATGCTCACCCGACACCAGACTGTTAACTGCCTGTTTAGTTTCCCTTAGACCCTCTATCTTCAACATATCGATGCATCCAAAGCCGCCTGATAACTCACTTCGCTTCAGGGGGGAGTAACTAAAGTCCTCCCCATTACTTACGGTTTGCGCCTTACACGCGTTGTGGTGTCAGTGACCGCAGTCAAATCGCGCGCGCGGATCTCGCTACTCTACTCGGGTCCCTCGCATCTTGGGTGTCAACGTCAACAGTCAACCTCATCTTGGATGTTATGTCTCTTAAGATACCAGGCGCGCGCGAGGGTTAACCTAGTATTAGGGAGCATTCTCAACCAGTGTTAGTCACATGCTCGCCTAGAACTCGAGAAGTAAACGGCGCTATCAGCTAGGCAATAATTAAATAACATTCACTGCACTTGATCCAACATGAAATTCGATGTGAAACAAGTTAAACTCACCGAGGTTCAGCTTCCCCTATTACTCATCGGTTTAACCGAGGAGACCAAAGAGAAGGGAGCTAACCTAAAACTCGCCGGGGCCATGAAAAAAATGGCTCAGGACGTCATCGAATTAGGCGACTTTAAGGCAACTCGAGGAGAGCACTCCCTCCTATACAGCAATGGGAAGATTCCCTCTGAGAGAATAATGCTCCTAGGCTTGGGGAAGAGAGCTGAACTCATACCCGATCAGCTACGGGCGATCCTAGGGGGTGCGTCCCGGATAATCAGGGACCTCGGCGTAGAGAAACTCGGAGTAAGCCTACCCCATCTAACTCAGGGCTCATTGAGCGAGGAAGCAGCGGCCGAAATAGTCGCTGAGGCCTTCATAATGGGGAGCTTCAGTGATCCATTCCACAAGACTAAGGACCTTGACAAGTTCAAGGAGATCAAGGAGCTCCAACTCATAACCCAGAAGGACACCGCTGGAATAGCCGGAGCAGCTGAGCAGGGCTACATCATAGCTGAGGCTGTTAACCTCTGCAGACGACTCGCGTGGGGGCCCCCCAACCACATCACGCCCACCAGGCTCGCCGAGGAAGCGAAGAAGCTCGAGGCTCTCAAAGTCAAGACAACAATCAATGATAGGGAACAGGCCAGAAAGATGGGCCTACACAGCTTCCTCGCAGTCGCGAAGGGCACATCCGAGGCTCCCAAATTCATAGTGATGGAATATGGTGACCCCAAACAGGACACAGTCGCACTCGTAGGTAAAGCGATCACCTTCGACTCGGGCGGAATAAGCATTAAGCCGGGTGAGGGAATGCATCTAATGAAGGCGGATATGACCGGTGGCGCAGTAGTAATCTCCTCCATGAAGGCTATCGCTCAACTCAAGCTACCCCTACACGTCGTAGGCATCGTCCCGGCCACCGACAACATGCCTGACGGTGGCGCCTACCACCCAGGTGATGTAGTCGACACATATAGCGGCTTAACTGTGGAGGTCATCAGCACAGACGCTGAGGGCAGAATGATCCTGAACGACGCATTGAGCTATGCTGCTAAGAACTACAAACCTGCAGCCATGCTCGACTTCGCCACCCTTACTGGCGCGATGGAGATCGCCCTCGGGGAGCACGCTATGGGATACTTCGCTAACGACGACGCCGTAGCTGATAGGATCCAGAAGGCCTCGGAGAGTAGTG
>CAZIKD010000102.1:0-7306 GCA_964539725.1 uncultured Candidatus Bathyarchaeia archaeon
TATGAACTGTCTAATTCAAGTCAGACGCGTCGCTTTTAACGCCCATTTTGCCAGACGCGTGGAGTCTATCACCGAGATACTAGATATCGATAAGAAGACAAACACGCCCCTACTTGAAACCCGCTTCAAATGGGACGCTGAAACCGACACTTTCACATATAATAAGCCAAAGAACGGCAATAGCATATTCGGTCTAATATCGAAAATAAATCAGATCCCCATCGAGACCCTCCACAATGAACTAGAACGAAGAGAAGTGATCTTAAAGTGGATGGTTGATGTTGGAGTGAAGAACTACGATGATGTGGCTAACATCATTCGCAACTACTACCACTCATCGGAAGACGTATACAACTTGGCGAGGCTTGGGTACAGGTGACTGCAAAAGAAGATCTCTCAATAGGAGGGTTCTTTTATCACTTCTTTACAGCCTTCATGCATCTGCCCAGAAACCTGAGAAAAATGATATCGATTAATTTAGAGAATTATAGAAATGATTTCCAACAAGTTTACCTTTCAAGTGGGTTATCACAGTATATAGACGACTACCTCGCACAAGCTATTAAAATTACTATCATCGCATACATTGCTTTCTTCGGCGTCGTCTTCATAGTACTTGCATTGGTCAGGTCACCCGCATTCACATTGCTACTGCCCTTTGCAACAGGTCTCATAGTATCTTCTATCACCGGTTTCGCACTAATATCCTACCCATATTATAAACGAAGTGAGGCGAAGGGACGACTTGAAGATGGCCTCATCTACTTCCTAAGCTACATGGCGGTTCTATCCGCGAGTGGGATGTCGATCGAACGCATCATCGAAAGATTATCCGAGGTGGAAGATAATCCCCCTCTAATACATGTCTGCAAAAAGTTCCTCATGAACGTCAGGCTATATGGAATGGATGTGGGAACCGCCCTCAAAGACATTGTTAAGATTAGCCCTTCAAAGGTCCTAGGAAAGCAGATAGAAGGAATAAGAACAACTATTGCCACGAGTGGGGACCTCAAGACCCTGCTCGTGTACTTGGTCGATCGACAGCTTCAGGTTAAAAAGGAGAAACTAAAGTCTAAACTAAATACACTAGTGTATATCGGAGAACTCTACGTAGCGTTGATGGTCATTACACCGACAATCTTCATCCTCATAATTGCGATCCTCTCGGTTCTGGGTGGCAACACTCTGGGAGGAAGCGCGGTTCTGCAACTCAATCTAATAGTGTTTGTGGGTGTACCGATATTTGGAGCCGTGTTCACGATAATTCTCGATCAGACTCTCGGGAGGGATGAGTAGTGTACTTCAAACAAAAATATACTCGAGCAGTCTGGGCTGTTTCAGCCACGGTTGCTTTGATCGTGGGTTTACTGTTCGTTGTGCAGGGTAAATACTGGCCTCAATATCCCTACATCATACCGCTGGACATGACTATGAACTATTCATTCGTATTCTGCGTGCTAATAGCTATTACACCTCCCTCTATAATTGAGCTCAATAATAGCCGCTGGCTGAAGCAAGTCGATAAAAACATTCCTAAACTCATGATGGATATCACTGAGTCTATACGATCGGGCATGTCTATGATCCGAGCACTCGAAGTAGCATCGAAGAGGGAATATGGCCCAATTAGCGGGATACTTGAAACAGCTGTTGTGAATTTTAACTTGACCTCCGATCTTGATGGGTCATTGAAATGGTTTGGAGATAGTCTACTGAGACCAAGTGGGAAGAGGATGGCTACCATACTGCTGGAGGCAAATAACTCAGGGGGTCGGATGATGGATGTCCTTGAAACGAGTATTAATATGTTCACTAGCATCGATGAGTACAGAGATGAAAAAGAATCAAACATAAGTCCATATATCCTGTTAGTCTACGTAAGTTCGTTAATCTTCCTCTTCATCGGTTGGGTGGTTGTCGCTCAATTCCTTCAGCCCCTATCTAAACAACGCGTCGACGTACCAGGGGCTGCCAGTCTAATAGGCAGCATGCTCGATATCAATTACTACAAATCGATCATCTATTGGGCCGCCATCGTCGAAGGATTAGTCGGGGGGCTAGTGGCGGGAAAAATAACCGACGCAAAGATAGCCAGCGGACTGATCCACTCAGTTTTTCTCGTAGTAATCACCATTTTCTTTTACAAGATCTTCCTCCCCTAAGGTGCATTAAATGAGCTCCAAAAAAATCGACGCAACGAAGTTGTCTACATCTGAAGAAAAGTTACTCAACAGCCTAGTGGATAAGGGTATCAGAGAGATCAAACCGAAGAGATTCGGCGAATCGATAATATACGAGGGTCTTGAGGATTTAATAAAAGATAATAACTATAAAGAAGTCATGAAACTCCTAAAATCTCTTAAAAAGAAGGAGTATCTCACAGAACACAACTACGATTCCGCGATATTTTGTCCAAGATGCGGCTCGATTCAAGTATTCTCAAAGTATAATTGTCCCCAATGTCAGTCGATGAGCATAGAAAAGATACAGTTAATTGAACATATATTCTGCGGCTTCATTGGAAATAGAAATGAGTTCGAGGGTCCTGATGGTCTAGTTTGCCCAAAGTGTAAAACAATCATCGGTGACTTTTTGGGCGCACAAAGCAAAAAAGAAACAGAAAAAAATAAACAAATCAGAGTGATAGGCTCAAGTTTTGTCTGCGACAAGTGTGGGAGCAAGTTCGAAAGGCCCACAACCTCACACGTGTGTCAAAACTGCAACGCCGCATTCACATACCGTGAGGCAAGCTACGAAAAATTGCCTGCATATGAGCTGACGGATAAGATTGAGATTCTATCCCCAAAACGATTCGAGAGAGACGCATTACATCAAGTTGAGAAAATATTCAGTGAAAAGGGCTACAGTGTTGAAATCGATGGGAAAATCATGGGTAAATCAGGCGTTGAACAGTCTTTTGATTTAATTGCTAGAAAGAATAAAAATCTCATATTGTTAGACGTATCAGCCTGGGGAAGACAGACCGACTTAATATCACTGCTTGGTAAAAAGATGGACGTTGATTCGCAATCGATCTTTCTCCTAGATCTTGGAGGAAACCCTAACCTATCCGCCTTAGCAAAACCATACAATATAGTAGTACTTGACGGCAAGGATGACAAGCATATGGAAAATCTTACAACGATAATCGGTGAGATTACGGACGGTGCCGCTGAAAAACGTGACTCCTCTTTTTGGAAAAGGGGCAAAAAAATGATGATCTAAGTTTTAAAACACTCAATTTTTATATGAATCTTGTGCGCGCATGACGGTTCTTACTTAGGTCTCAAATAACTCATCAATGTCAGAATTCCGTTGATGCAGTATATCAAAAGGGCTCCAGCTCCTATGCCGAAGAAAATTTTAGCATAAGCGCTCAAACGGATGAGTTCGCTCCTTATTTCGTAGATCTCATTCCTAATTTTGCTCAATTCTTCAATTTTGTCTAGTTTATTACTTATGTTTTCTAGATCCGTTGGCTTCACAGTTTCGGTGATTCCTTTGATTTTATTAATTAACTCCATAGTCTGAGCAAAAGTCTTTGAGGGTTCTGTATTTGATTGAGCTTCGCTTTTATCTTCAGTGGCTTGAGGCTCATCTTCATTCTTGGTACTTTTTCTTATTCTTCCTGACATAATATATCGAGTGCTTTTTATAGATATGAGAATATAAGACTTGTCAACTTGTTCACATAATTATTATAAAGATATGAGCTATGATCATTGTTTAAACAGAAACAGGAAAACTGAGGTTAGATATACATACGAGCGCACACGATCAGAGACGAGTTCCTCCGAATCAACGAGTGCTACGTGAAGAGCAAATTGCTGGACCTGGTCCTCGACCGTTTCGCCATCCGCCTACACCTCGTGAACTCTAATCATAAACAGCACTACCGGCAACAGATAGTATATGTATCGAATTTAGAAATATTAATATTAATCGATACTATTTAATATCGAGTTAGGTGGAACCTGTGAGCCTCATCCCTAAGCGTGTCCGTGAGAGGATACTGGTCAAGAAGAGTAAGCTGGACTCGTACAGACCCCTCCCTCCCGCGTTGGTGGAGCAGGTGAGGCGTGGGCTGCTCGTCGAGTACACGTACTCCAGCAACGCGATTGAGGGCAACACATTGACGCTTGGTGAGATCCGAATGGTCATCGAGGAAGGCGTCACCATCGGGGGCAGGTCGATCAAGGAGCACCTGGAGGCGCTTAACCACCCCTCAGCCATCACCTTCATCGAGGAACTCGCGTCACAGGGGAGAGATATCTCTGAGGAAGATGTCCTCAAGTTACACGGCCTTGTCATGAACGGAATCGACTCATCTGCCGGGAGATACAGGGAGTGGGGCGTGAAGATATCCGAATCAACCTTCAGCCCCCCACCCAGCAACAAGGTACATGAGCGGGTGTCGGCGCTCCTCGATTGGCTCAGGGGGAACCCTGACGAGCTCTCCCCTGTCGAACTCGCCGCACGGCTCATGCACCGCCTCTCCCAGATCCACCCATTCGTGGATGGGAACGGCAGGGTCGGCAGACTACTCATGAACCTGGTGCTGATGAGGGCGGGGTACCCCTTCATCACCAACATCACATACAGAGACAGGACAAGGTACCTCAGGGCCCTTCAAGAGGCCGACGAGGGGAACCCAAAACAGCTAGTGGGCCTGGTTGCGCGCAGCGTCGAGAGCGCCCTCGACACTTACCTGCGCCTTATCGAGGAGCCGATGGTGTACTCGTTAGCTGAAGCGTCTAGGAGGACCGGAATAGATGCGGATTACCTCGGCCTCCTCGCACGCCGAGGCATCATGCCTGCCTATAAGCGGGGAGGTCGGTGGTTTGTATCCGAGGTAGATCTCCAGACTTATGTTGAGACGGTCAGGAGGGGACATGGCATACGGCTCTAGAACAAAGGGAGCAACCTTTTTATCATTTTAGGGATAGGGTTTCAACGCTATCACTCTGTAAGATGCGCGCGCCACACCCGAAATATTATATTGATAGTTAACCAGGTGTACACTATGCCCTTCTGCAGCTCATGTGGAGCAAAAGTCCAACCAAGTGAAAAATTCTGTGGAAGCTGCGGAGCACCGATAAAAGAGGCAGGTAAAACCGGAGGCACGTCGACCCCCACAAGCTCTGGACCCACAGGCGAAGCGGTGGTCGCTATCATTCCCCACCTCGTTCAACCGTTAGTTTACCCGAAGTCGAGGCCCTGGATACTTATCACCACCAATCAGAGAATCTTGTTGGCGCAGTTCTCTGCACCCATGATGCAGGAGGCCCTGGCCATGTCGAAGGCTAGGGCAAAGGGGTTAACTGGAAAGCTCCTAGCGGGTAGGGTGCTACTGGCTCCAGATGTGATTGAGTACTGCCGCAGGTTCTTCAAGATGTCCCCTGAGCAGATTTTAGCCGAGACACCGGGCAACATCTCCTTGAACCTGTCAGGGATCAGGAGAGCCTACATCGAATACGAGCAGGAGGAGAAGGATGAAGACTCGAGCATCCGGATGGATAGGTACTGGTTGAATCTCTTATCAGATCAGGGGGAGTACAGGTACTGCTTCGACGGGGATCCTCAGGACATGAAGGTCCTGCGAGACGCCCTGGGTGACAGGGTTCACGGCGAAGGTCGCGCTAAGGCTATGAAACCAATATTCTAAATGCACGCGACTCGCGCGTGAGGCCAAAAACATGATTGTTAATATAGTTTAATTATTCTCAAATTTAATATCTAATCACATTAATCATGTGTTGAAACCCTACCCTATGAAAGCACTCCGTGAATAAGATGAAGACACAGAGAGAGATCACAGGTAACACACTCAGATCCTACTTATACCTGATAACTCATGGCCCATGTGAACTTAGGGAGGTCCAACGAGGACTAGAGCTCTCAACACCCTCACTCGCCTCCTACCACCTAGGGAAGCTCACGGATGCCGGCTACGTGAAACAGGATGAGGAGGGGAGATACATCGCGATCAAGGAAGCCTCCACTGTGATCTTACAGGATTATTCAAAGATAGGTAATGCATTGGTGCCTCAGCTATTCTTCTTCTCGGTCCTCTTCACGATATTAATTGTTTACTTTAGCTTCAAATCAATTTACCAGAGCGACTACCTCCCCTATCTAATTGGCTGCTCAGTGGCGCTGATTCTCTTTCTATGGTATGAAACACTTAGGCTCTGGCGCAGACTAGTCGTTGACTCATCGAAGAAATAGTAGAAAAAGCCCCCTAAATTAGGATAAAAATGGCGTTCAAGATGGTTGAAAGCCCCTTCAAGACCCCTGAATGTTCATTAAAATGTGTAGGATTAAGTAGGTATCGCTACCCCTTATTTGACGTGAAAAAATTGGCTACGAATAGACTTACGTTAAGATACGGCCTAGCGGCCATCGTTATAGCCGTGGCTGTGATAGGAAGCTCCCTCATTTTGGGGCCTAAAACTGTTAAGGCCCAGACAAACTTTGTCGTGATGCTGACGGATCCTCCAAACGTCCCTGAGGGAACGACTAAGCTCGAGGTGACTTACTCCAATATCCAGTTACACGTCAAGTACAGCGATGGGACATCGCAATGGGTGGCGTCCCAGGAATCCGATGAAGTAGACCTCCTCTCCCTAGTCAGTGTTTCGCAGACTATTGCCAGCATGAACTTACCAACGGGGTCAACAGTCGACAAGCTACAGTTCACAATCTCATCGGCGAAGGCAACAATAAAAGACATCGAATACGATGTAGACCTCTTATCCCAGCAGCTTATAGTGAATTTGAAGGAGACAAAGCTCGATGGGACAAATACAGGCGCCTTAATCGACCTCAGGCCAACGCTACATGAAATCCGAAGCGTCGACTCGACCGGCGCAGCAGTCAGCTACTACGTCCTTGTCCCAAGTGCGAACGCTGTTTTAAAGAGCAATATAAGTGAGGAACACAGCAAGGTCGGCGCGAAGAAGCACCTAACAGATGATGAAAACGAGGAGCTCGAAGACGAGTATGTAAAGGCTTCGCAGGATGTCACCATCAAAGCAGCGACCCTAAGCGTAAACGCTCAAGGGGAGACGAGCATAAGTGTTACCCTCCTAAATAAGGGCACAAAGAGCGTCATGATCCACGGATTGACTATACATGGAGACTTCAACTTCCCGAAGACCGACTCGCCAAAGGGCAACAGTCAGAACGACAAAGACGATGACCATCCACGCACCATCCCCTTCCAAATCAGCGGCGACAAACTGATTCCACGCATCGGCGGAGACGATGAACACAAAGAAAACGATAAAGGCTTTGAACTCACGCC
>CAZIKD010000103.1:0-2288 GCA_964539725.1 uncultured Candidatus Bathyarchaeia archaeon
TAAAACGGAGTATAAAACGCGGACTTACCAAGAAGGGCTTCAGCTTCATCGAGGTTATCACCCCCTGCACCACCGGCTACGGTCGCCTAAACAAGATGAGCCCCCTCGACATGATGAAAAGCCTGAAAAAAACCGGTAAGATCAGGAAGGTCCTGCCGACCGAAGCGATCTGCGACCCGGCAACGGAGATCATCTTGGGGGACTTCGTTGATATCGAAAAACCTACTTACAACGAGGTCTTCGAGTCCCTCACGCATAGGGCGGGGGTGGCGCTATGAGGCTCGAAGTCAGGATAGGGGGCTTCGGTGGCCAGGGCGTCATCACGATGGGTCATCTCCTCGGCACTGCAGCGAGTCTTCATCTGAGGCTCAACGCCGTCATGACGGAGAGCTACGGACCAGAGGCACGCGGGGGCGCCTGCAAAACAGATATAGTCGTCAGCGATACCGCCATTGACTACCCTAAGACCACTCGCCTCGACTGCCTCGTTGCCATGAACCCTGACGCATACAACAGTTACATCCGTGACGTCCGTGAAGGCGGCTTGGTGATCTTTGATAGTAGCCTCTTCGAGATAGAGAATAAGGTGTCGGGATTGAGGTACATCGGCGTCGGAGCCACAAAGATAGCGCAGGGACTCGGAAACCCCCAGGTGGCCAACGTAGTTATGCTCGGCGCTCTCTCCGGCGCCATGGGCCTATTCCAGGTGGACGCCCTTGGGTCCGCGGTGACCGAGCGATTTCCGAAGGCTTCAGTGCTCAATTTGAAGGCACTTGAGGCCGGCGCAGAGGTCGCCAAGAGGGCTAAGGAATCACGCTGAAGTCTTCCTTTAGAATGTTTAGGACTAGGTGCGTTTTAGTTCTCAGAACGTGGGGAATGGTCAGGGTCTTCTTTGTAAAGTCACTGAGCTCCTTCCTGGTTCTGAACTTACCCACTACCATTAAGTCAGAGTCCCCTGTAACGTTGTAGACACCCGTCGCCTGGCTGAGCTTGGCTATCGCTTCGCCAACCTCAATCATCTTCCCATCCGAGATGGTGATCTCCGTGATCGCTGTCAGCTCATAGCCGAGCTTCTCGTAGTCAAGTATCGTAGAGTATCGGCGGATGATCCCCGCTTCCTCCATCTCCTTCAACCTGGATGCCACAGTCCCCGAGGAGACGCCCACCTTCCTAGCGACCTCGCGTATTGACTGTCGTGAGTCACGCAGGTACTCATTGAGCACCTTTGGTGATACGTCGTCTGACACGATTAGTTCCCGAATCAAATGACGATTCAGGAATGGTTAAGGTTGACGATTGGCAAAAATGGAAGTTGACGGAGGAAGCTCGCGGCAGTAGCTTGTTTGGGTTTTTACGTCTCAGAATCTTATTCAGAGAACCTAATTGGTTGTGAATAGTTTTTACCCCAGGAGATGAAGACCCCCGAGGCTGCTTAATAGGCCGTATAGATGAAATTGTTGGCTAGTATTCGACAGGGACCTTCTGCATGAGCTGGAAGAGCCTAAGGAAGCTCTTACTGTATCGGATGATGTTGCTCATGTTTCCCTTGAACTGGAGCTGACGCTGCATTATGGCGTTGCTCCCGTCGAGTTCGCCCTTATTTACCTGGCACCAGATATCGTAGCTGCCTTCGAGGCTGAAGTCGGTCTTTTCGCCCTCGTTTGTGGCGCGGATCTCGGTTATTTTCCCGTCAGTGAACTTGGAGTAGATGGGGTGGAGATCTGCCTTGTCCGTCGCCTTGAATGTGAAGCTTGCCGCGAACATCTTCGCCTTTATGCCGAACTCCTGGTCGGCGTTGGCGAGTTCCTGGACCTTCTTCCAATATTCTAGACTTAGATACTTTGCCACTCAAATTCACCCTGAAGTGTTTCGAGTAATGGTTGCGGTCTCTTTTTAAATAGATTACTCTTCGTTGATTTCTTTATGTAGATGGGGGAGAAGATAGCCGCGGAGGAACTCGCGTCTTCATAGGCGCGCGTCCTTGGGGCATGTTTTAAAGGGATATCCAAAGGAGGGCGACCGGATCGTCTCCATACTCTATAACGCACTTTTCACCTCTCTCTGGAGGGTGAGAGAAGGGGTGACCTTCGCACTTGAGGCTCTACTTAATGGTAGATAGGAGTTCGCACTCAGCGCGCGCGACGAGGATTACCTGGAACAAGTGGATTCATGGATTGTTCAGGACTTTAAGGCTTGGCGCCTCAATCTTGAGAGAGAACCTCGGCAAGGTGAGGATCAGGAAGAAATACTCAGACCGAGTCGCCGCCCTGAAGACTCTGCTGAGATGA
>CAZIKD010000103.1:2388-7301 GCA_964539725.1 uncultured Candidatus Bathyarchaeia archaeon
CAGACCGAGTCGCCGCCCTGAAGACTCTGCTGAGATGAGTCTCCCGCCTTCCTTATATCACAACTAGCCCCCTTTCATAGAGCTGGTGAGAGGATGAAGAACCCCCTTAAGGAGAAGTTACTCAGAGGGCAACCCGTCGTCGGCGCCTTCGTCGGCCTCGGCCACCCAGACGTCACCGAGACTCTTAGCAGAGCCGGCTTCGACTGGCTCCTCATAGACGGTGAGCATGGTCCACTCGGGCTCGAAACCATGCAGACTATGATGATGGCGATGAACGGGAGCATTTGCACACCCATCGTCCGCCCACAGTGGAACGACCCCGTCGTAATCAAGCGAGTCCTCGACATCGGCGCCTACGGCGTCCTTGTCCCATGGGTTAATGGGAAGGAGGAGGCGGAGGCGGCGGTCCAAGCCTGCAAGTATCCACCTGAGGGTATAAGGGGATGGGGTCCTCGCAGGGCCGAACGTTTCGACCCCGACTACCGGGTCACCGCAAACAACGAGGTGCTCATCAGTGTCCAGATCGAGACTCAGAAGGCAGTCGATAATCTTGACGAGATCGCCTCCGTGGAGGGGGTTGACGCACTCTTCATAGGCCCATACGATCTTAGCAACAACATGGGCTTCGGCATCCCGCCCCAGTGGGACAACCCTCGCTTCCTCGGTGCCCTCGAGGCCGTAATCCAAGTCTGCGAGGAGCACGGTAAGGCCCCCGGCCTCTACTCGAATATGGGGAACATCAAATGGGCTGTCGAAAAGGGTTTCATCTACAACACCGTTGGCGAGGCGGATGGTTTCTTGGCTTATGGAGCGGAGCAGGCCCTCAAGAAGGCACGCGGGGAGTAGTCTCCCTAACTTTTTAATACGGAAGGCAGCAGAGTTACCTGAACTATCATCCGAGTTGATCGTGATGGATACGAAGGAGTCACTCAACGCGATCTTCAACCCCAAGAGCGTTGCCCTGATCGGCGCCACGGCCGATTCGAGCAAGTGGGGCTACATGTTCGTGAACGCCGTCAAGGTGGGAGGGTATCAGGGAAAGGTCTACCCCGTCAACCCCAAGGCCGCCGAGATTGGTAACATCCTCGACTACAAGGTCTACCCGAGCCTCCGCGAGGTCCCGGACGATGTAGACTGCGCCGTTATCCTCGTCCCTGCTAGGGTTGTCCCCAGCGTCTTCGATGAGATGGTGGAGAAGAAGGTCAAGGGTGCAATCGTCATCACCAGTGGCTTCGGTGAGACCGGCGAGGAGGGCGCTAAGATCATCCAACAAGTCAAGGAGAAGGCCGCGGGCAACTTCCGCTTCGTCGGCCCCAACTGCATGGGTGTAAGCAGCAGTGAGTCAAAGTTCAGCGCCCTCATGGTCCCACTCGTTAGCAAGCAGGGAGAGGTCGCCTTCATCAGCCAGAGTGGCGGCTATGGTCTCCAGCTCTTCCTACGCGCTAACGCACTAGGCGTCGGTATAAGCAAGTTCGTCAGTAGCGGAAACGAGACCGACCTTAAAGGTTGGGAGTATTGCACCCACTTCGCCGAGGACCCCTCGACCAAGGTCATCTGTATGTATATCGAGGGCCTCAAGGAGGGGCGTATGTGGTACGAAGCAGCTAAGCAGATCACTAGGAAGAAGCCCATCGTTGCTATTAAGGTCGGTGTGACTGAGGCGGGTAGCAAGGCTGCCGCCAGTCACACGGGCAGCATCGCTGGTAGCGACAAGGTCTACGACGCAGCCTTCAGGCAGGCCGGGGTCATCCGCGCTGGTGACGCTACCGAGATGTTCGACTACGTAAAGGGTTTCCTCTATTGCCCACTCCCCAAAGGTCCGAACGTGGGTATTGTAAGTAACTCGGGTGGCGTAGCTGTGGAGACCGCCGATAGACTCGTTATGAACAACCTAAAGGTCCCCCCCCTCAACTCCGTAGCGCAGGAGGAGCTTAAAGGGGTCATCCCCGCCTTCGGTAATCCAAAGAATCCAGTCGACCTCACGGCTAACCTCGACGTCTGGAAGCTCGGCCAGGCAGCTGAGATAGTCCTTAAGCAGCCAGAGATCGATGGACTCATCACGATCGGCCTAGGAACCGCGATGGTGAAGGCGATGTTCCCAGACGTCGACCAGGAAACCCTCACCGGCCTCATCCAGATGATCGATAAAAATCTCATTATAACATACAAAAAATTCGATAAACCCGTCGTGGTCATCGAACCCAGTGCAGACGTCGAGCCCGAGTCAGCGAAGATCATGGAGAAGGCTAGGGTTCCTGTCTACACGACTCCCGAGAGGGCGGCGGATGTTATGGCAGTCCTCTACAGGCGGAAGCAGTACCTAGATAAAATCGGCTCCGCCTAACCCCCTTTATCGATCCCTTTTAACCCCATTTATCCTCTAGTCTATGTTGCGCGTGCACTTGACCGAAAGGCTCCTCGATATCTTTCGAACAAAGTGAATCCGCCCCAGTTACCCACGTTTTAGATGATTCAGCGATGAAGATAAGTGTCTGGGAAGACAGGAGATTTAAAGACGCCACCATAGATGATCTCGGGGCTAGCTACAATAAGAGGCTCTGGTTCGACGTGACTGACCCAAATGTCGAGGACCTGGAGATGGTGGCGGAGGCTCTCAGGGTGCCCAGGAATGCTCTTTTGGGGAAGCTGAGCAGCAACTACCCACACGTCGATTCCTATTCAGAATACACGAAAATATTCGCTTGGTACCTTAACACTAAGGGCTCGGGGAAGGACCTCACAGAAGACATGGGGCCCCTAATCGTCTTCACAAACGGATACTGCGTCGTTAGCATAAGCCAGACCTGGACGCAGACAAGCCAAGCAATCTCCCTTGAGTACGAATCGCCACGCTACGATCAGATCTCCAACACGGCAAGAGTCGCGTACCTCGCCCTCGACCATGTCCTCGAGTCCTACGAGTACTTTGTTAATAGCTACGAGTCTCAGGCTGAGAGACTGGAGGACCAGAACCCGCCGTGGCCCCGGGCTGCCTATATGGAAGCCTTCGTTATACAGCGGGAGTCGAGCAGCCTACTGCGGCAGCTACGCCATCTCAGGAAGCTCGCTGAGGCCCTGACTGATGATCATACTGAGCTGGGCATAAGTGAGATAGAGAAGAGGCTATTCGACCTCATCCAAGAACGTGCCACGGGCGCAGAGGAGATGACGGAGATCACCCACGAGACGATGCAGGATTTGATAGGGATGCATATGGACACACTAAGTCTAGACATGAATAAGACGATGAGGCTAATCGCCGCTCTCACTGTAATGATTGGTGTGCCATCTCTAATCAGCACGCTCCTAGGGGTGAACTTGACGGGAGCCTCCTCGGGGGCCTTCCCCCTCGTAGAGATCGCCGCGAGCGGCGTCAGCATGGCTCTCCTCGGAGTGTTCTTCTACGTTAAGGGCTGGCTTAGGCTAGACTAGTGTCACTGAAGTTTCTTTTTCACCCAGCTTGCGAGTTCTTTCCCTGTGGGGAACCAGACGTCACCAGATTCATTCGCTTCGATGATGAGCTTCTCTAGCATCTTAAGGCGGCTGATTCTCCCTATACACTCGGGATGACATGTTAAGCCGAAGTACCTCCCGAGTTCGTGTAATCCATTCCACTCTGGCTTCCATAGCTTGTAGACCTCCTCAGGGTTCATCCTATCCATCTCGAAGTGGGGCCAATCGTCTAGAAGCCAGTCGACGGGGAGTTCCACGATCCCTGTCTCAGCATCTTTATGTTTCAGCATGTAGGGCATGTCTTCGTCCATCATATTGCTGCTATACTGGAATCCGAGGCGCCTCATGTGACTAATGCTGCGCTCCCCGATCATCCAGTATGGGGCGCGGTACCCTTGGGGTTTGACGCCTATGCGCTCAAGCGCAGCAATGCTCCTTTCCCAGACCTCCGACTCCTTATCCGCGGATAGCTCAATCATCCGCTCATGTGTGTAGCTATGGGCGCCTACTTCATGGCCGCGGTTTACGACCTCGGCGACCGACTCTGGGTGATTGTCACAGGTCCACCCCGGAGTAAAGAATGTTGACTTTATCTCGAGTCTATCAAGGAGATCTAGTATCCTTGGGATAGCGACGCGTGGAGCATATCGCCCCTTGCTTAGCGATGAAAGGTCGTCGGGGGTCTTCCAAGTCTCGGCGCTTGAAGCGTCGTAGTCGAAGCTGAGGAAGAAACAGCTTTTATAGCCCTTTGGCCAGAAACCCATGTTTTCACCTTAAGGTATAAAGCGCTGATAGGTTCTTTAACCTCATCGAAAGAGAGAGATCATATGTTAAATATGCTTGCTCGCTCCCAGTTATGAAGTCAGCTTACTTGAATTAATTATTTAACTTGTGGTCTACTTTCACTTCTTTCGGTGTGTAAGATCTAGCCTTGGCGTAACGCTCTTCAATGGGGCCGGAGACAACTCACTTCGTGAGCCAAACCTTCCTACACATACTTACAGCACTCCTAGAATCCACCAGGGATGGCCCTGTAAGAGCCTCCGTCTTACCCGAGAGAATCCATGTCGCAGGAGACACACTAAAGGGCTTACTCGATGAGGCTCATGAGGATGGGCTCCTCCACATCGAAAACGGGGAGATCACCCAGGATATTTCTCAGAGGCTGGCCACAGCCGTAAAGGCTGTTCGGGTTGGAGCTGATGTCGAGGCTGTGAGTCGGAGCCTCACGTGGTTGGAGTTTGAGGAGCTCTCCGCTAGGGTCTTCGAAGAGAACGGCTTCCGGGTAATGCGCCGGTTCAGATTCATGGCCGAAGGGAGGAGGTGGGAGCTGGACCTCCTCGCAGCGAGGGTGCCCTATCTCATCTGTGGCGAGTGCAAACACTGGAGGAAGGGCATCGGAAACCAGACCGCTCGGGGAATCATCGAGACTCACCTTGAAAAGACAGAGGTATTCACGG
>CAZIKD010000104.1:0-7242 GCA_964539725.1 uncultured Candidatus Bathyarchaeia archaeon
GCTCCTCCACTCCCAATCTAAGTCGGGGTTCCCGTTGAGTCCGGAGAGGTAGCGGCGCCACATATCCACAGTGTCATCAGTGAGGGGAGCTTCGCCGAGCCCGTCCTGTCCCACTACTTCTGTGGTAATCCCCTGCATTATCTTGATCCGTGCTTCGGGCTCGGAAATTAGTACAAGATCCCCGTGGCTGTGCGCGTCGATGAACCCGGGGGAGACGACGAGCCCAGAAGCGTCGAGTGTTTCGCGCGCCTCCTTTTCCACCTTCCCGACGGCGTAGATGGTTCCGTTAGTGATAGCGATGTCGCCTGGGTACCATGGGTTCCCCGAACCATCAACTATCCTGCCGCCCCTGATTATGAGGTCGTACATCTGCTACTCCTCCTTCTTCAGCGCTTATACGGTTTAGGAGTGGCTGTATTAAACGACGAGGATATCTCTACACGGTAGGTGTCTGCTTGAAGGTAGATCTCGTCCTTAGGAACACGCGCGCTGATCAGAGGAGAGGTCGCGATGGATGATGATGTTGTCCCTATCGGGGGGGGATAGGGCGGTTCATACCCCGCCTCGGCTTTCGCTTCAACTCTGTCCCGCAGACAGGGCAGATATTATCTTCCTGTGGAGAGTCGAAGCCCCTCCTACAGCCTGGGCAATAGATTGACCAGTCAAGCACCCTTTTTATACCTCTGGTAGCCTGGGCGGCGAAATGGAGCCCGAATCGTGAGGCCATGTTTTGTACCGAGTAGTCATCAGAGATTATCGTTGGCGCCTCACCCCTCGCCTTAAGCTGTAGGCCGAGGGCAAGGAGATGCTTGTCCGTTTGTGAGAGCTTGTGAGACTCCCCGGTGGCCTTAGCTTTAGCCTCGATTTCCTTGACCCAAATTGCATCTGGCCGAGTCTCTTTTAGCTTACCCGAGACCTTAGCCCCCTCGTACCTCATTATACCAAGTTCCTCTCTGATCTCCCCCAGAACCTCGGGGACCGTGTAGTAGTCTTCGTCTGAGCTGAGGTTATAGCCTTGTATAAAGGCAGATGCATCGAGCACGATCTGTCTCAGTGCATACACCTCACTGCGACTGTATGTGGGTGAGCCTGCTCCTTAGCCGTTCGTAGAATGGCTTGAATCTTATGAATCGGGTTTTGTGAGTGGATACATCGACCTCGACGGTAGAGAGGGGCTTGAGACCGGTGTATACCTTACCGTCTACGATGGCGAGGGCGTCCGCCCTCGGCTTCCTGAGCTCCAATCTCACCTTCGATTCAACAGGGAGTGTTATGCTACGGAAGTAGCTGTAGGGGTTGATTGCCGTTAGTATCATTGCGTCAACACCGGGGGCGAGTATTGAACCACCGGCTGAGAGGTTGTAGGCTGTCGACCCGGTCGGGGTGGCTACTAATATTCCGTCTGTTTGTATCTCTGTGAGCTGCTCCCCGTCGACTAAGAGTCGACAGAGTATCATCTTCGAGGGGAGACTGGAGGAAATGAGGACCTCGTTTAACGCATCGGGAAAGTCTTCATCCATTTCGAGGCAGCGACTCCTGAGCTTAAGGCAGCTCTCAAGCTGATACTCGCCTTTAACGACCTTATCGATGGCTGGCTCTACTTCCTCCTTGAGGACCTCGCAGAGGAAACCCCTCCGCCCCATATTTACTCCGAGAAGGGGGGTTTCGGGCACTTTGAGGCTCATCGCCGTTCGCAGGATGGTACCATCGCCACCCACGGCGACGACGAAATCAGCATCGATCTCTGTGAGGTCGACAGTCTCGGTGTTCATATCGAGTGCCATAGCAGTCTCCGTTTCGACAAGCACTTCGGCGCCTCCCTTCTCGAGGGCCTTTATGACCCTCTTTGTCACCGGAAAGACCGCATCAATATCGGTTCTAGAGACGACGCCGACCCTCATGGCAATTCAACTGAGAAGACTCTTAGCGGTGATTTAAAGACTCACCAGCGAGTCCAGCCATGCTCCCCAAGAAGGGGAACGTATACGACCTGCATGAGCGTTCGACGTGTCAGCTCCCCACCAGAGCTCTTATCGAGGAGGACTAGATCCTGGCCATAGAAGGATACTTCCCCTATTGGGGCGATCATCCTCCCTTGGGACCCAAGCTGCTGGAGCAGAGGCGGGGGAAAGTCGGGACCTGCTGCTGTGATGCTTATCGCATCATAAGGAGCACCATCGGGGTATCCGAGGGTTCCATCGCCGAGGATCAACTTCACGTCACTGTATCCTACCCTCTTAAGGTTCTGTAGGGCGAATTCGTATGTCGCTTCATTGATCTCGATTGCAACTACAAGTCCTTTTTCGCCGACCAGCTCGCGAGCGAAGGCAGCACCGTAACCAGAGCCGGCGCCCACCTCTAGGAAGCTATCCCCCTCCTTGAGCTTCAGGGGCTCATAGGTAACGGGGTACATGTAGGGGGCGGAAATAGTCTGGCGCCCGTCACCGGGAATGGGGCTGGGTGAGTCGAGGTAAGCATATTCGCGGAGCCTTGGAGTCATGAAATCCTCCCGAGGGACCCTAAACATGGCTTCCTCTATTCTCTTAGTCTTGATGTAGCCCGCTGCCTTGTAGCGAGTTACCATGGCCCTCCGCTGAGAGGTGAAGTCCTCCATCTACCTCATAGATAGTTTATAAAATGGAAGGATAAAAAGTGATGAGTCTATACAATGATACCCGCTACGCGGAGCTCGTCGAGCTTTTTCTGATTGTAGCCGAGGAGACTATTTAGGACCTCGTCATTGTGTTCACCCAGTATTGGAGCCGGCATCTTAATGATGGCAGGTGTTTTGCTATACTTTACAGGATGCTGTGGAACTTTGAACTTTCCTGCTAACTTGTGGTCTAATGATACGATGGTGTTCCTTGCTTTCACCTGGGGGTCCTCGAGCATGTCGGGGATGTGGTGAATGGGTGCGCAAGGAACGAAGTTTGCTGCAAGTGCGGCTATGGCGTCAGCTGCAGTCTGGTTTTCCACCCATTTCTTGAAGACTTCGCTTCCTTCTTCAATTTCCTCAACGCCTATTGTCCTCTTGACCCTATCGTCCATATTCTGGTCGGCGGCAACATAGATATTTTTGTCATCCTTCGCCTTGAAAATTCCCCAGGCGCCAATGCCCTTTCTCTGCTGCCTGGTCACCCAAGGGAGATTGCCGCTGAGTGAATAACTCGCGATGCTTACGCCGCACTGGGCGATCATCACATCTAGCTGGGCGACATCGATTAACTGGCCCTCACCTGTCTTGTCCCTGTGTCTAAGAGCGCCGAGAATAGCGATTGTTGCGAAGAGGGCGGGGTCGAGGTCTCCGTGCCATTCTGCGGGGACCACAGGTGGACCCTTTGGGTCGATGTTGTCGCCTGAGAGTCGTAGCCAACTGCTTTGGCTTTCAGCTATGGGTGCGAAGCTCGGGCGGTCCTTGTGGGGACCGTCGAGACCAAAGCCGCTGAGACTCGCATAGATTATGTCTGGCTTCACTGCCTTAATCTGCTCGTAGCTAAGGCCGAGTTTGTCCATGGCTCCGCGTTTGAAGTTTTCGACGATCACGTCGCTCTTCTTCGCCAGCTCCTTGACGATCTCGAGGGCTTTTGGGTCCTTGAGGTTAAAGGCGAGCCCCTTCTTGTTCCTATTGAGGTAGTGGAAGCTGCTGCTTGCTCCTCCGAAGAGGTTTGTGCCGAGCCTGTTGATCTCCCCCCATGGTGGCTCGACCTTGAGGACTTCTGCACCCATGTCCGCGAGGACCATGGTCGAGTATGGGCCGAAGTAGACGTGGCTGAAGTCGAGAATACGTACGCCGTCGAGCATACCCTTATGCATATCGTTCACCGAATCCTGTGAAAGAGACAGGCATGGCGGATAAAGTTTATGCGGTTTCCATCAGGAGGTCATTCGTGTGGTGAGATGGCGGGGCGCCTCCTCGATCGGCTAAGGGCATACTTACAAGGCTACTTGGACAACTTTGAGAGGGGGAGAAGGAAGTTTGGCGTCTGGTGGCTCATCTTCATCGGAGCCCTGCTATTGATGGTGATAGTCCTCCTCACATTCGCGGCTGTGCTTAACTTCATAATCCTACCCCGTTTGCATGGCACCTAGAGATCTGTCTCCCAGATCTTGTCACCGACGTAGTGGAGGTTTTTGATTACCTTCCCTTTCTTCTCCGTCATAATGGATATCGATGACCTCAGCGCCTTTCCGATTGCTAGAGCCTTACCATACTTCACGTCACGTATAACGATGATGGCGCCCTCCTCAAACGGCATTTTTATATCTGTGATACCAGGAGCCATCACATCCGCCCCCTTGCAGATGAATGGAATGGCTCCCATGTCGACGATGACGGCGGGAAGAGAATCCACACACTTGCACCTCAGCGTTGGGTAGAGGACTCCCTCCGACCTGAACAGCGTAATCTCATCTTCGAAGAGGAAGACGGTAGAACCGTCCTCGGTCTCAGCCTCCTCCACCTTTGAGAAAGATTGCCCAGCTAAATACTTAGACGCTTCTTCGAGGATTCTCCTCACATCCTGCCGTCTGAGGGCTCGCCTCCTTCTAACTTTAGGACCAGAATCACTCATCTAAACAAAATACGCCACGGAGGTTAAGAAGCCTATGTGAGGGCATATGTGTCGAGATTTTCTGGGGCGACCCCGTAGATGCCCCTCTGTTTCGCAACGACGCGTGAGAGGTTCTCGCACTTCGACTCCTCACCGTGTACTACAAAGACGCGCTTCGGCTGCGGGTGAAGGCGGCGGACGTAGTTTACGAGCTGGCGCCAATCACTGTGGCCGCTGAAACCCTCGATGGTATAGTTCTTCATGGAGACGTTTATTATCTCCATCTTACCGTTCTGCCCGTACATCTGGGCAGAGCCCATCCCAGATTGGATGCGTTGCCCCATCGTGCCCGCGACCTGGTAGCTGACGAAGCAGAGGGCGTTATTCTCGTCGGGAGCGAGGCGTTTGAAGTAGTCGATGACTGGGCCGCCCTCCATCATGCCCGCTGTTGCCATGATTATCGCTGGGCCACCCGCCACTATCTCATCCCTCTTATCCTGCTGTTTCACAACCGTGAAGTAGTCGCTCTCGAATGGGTTGATACCGTCACGTAGTATCTGGTCCCTTATGTCGTTACTCAGATACTGTGGGTAGGCTGTGTGAATACCGGTGACCTCGCTGATCATCCCTTCGATGTAGACAGGGGCCTCCGTCATCTTCCCCTCCTTCATGTACTTGTTGATCACCATCATGATCTCCTGGGCGCGTCCAACGGCGGGCACAGGGATCAAAAGCTTACCCTTCTGTAGCGTCTTGTTCGCAATCTCGACGAAGCTCGCCTCCGTCTCTTCGCGGTCGGGGGTAGAATTATCGGGGCCACCATAAGTGCTCTCCATGATTAGGGTTTCAACCCTCGGAAACTGGATAGAGGCGGGTTGTAGCAGTTGGGTTGGGCCGTATTTGAAGTCGCCAGTGTAGACGACGTTGTGAAGCCCCTTCCCAATGTGTAGGTGCGCTTGTGCGGAGCCTAGTATGTGGCCAGCGTTATGGAGTGTAAGTCGCACATCTGGGCTGATATCGGTGACCTCCCCGTATCCTAGGGGGATCGTCCTCATGATGACTTCCCTAACCTCCTCGTTGCTATAGGGGAGGACACGGCCTTCCTTACCCGTCACGTCGAGGTAATCGCTTTGGAGGAGCACCATCAGACTCGCTGTGGGCTCCGAGCAATAGATGGGACCCTCGTAGCCATATTTATAGAGGTATGGGAGGAAACCGCAGTGGTCGAGGTGAGCGTGGGTGATGATGACGGCGTCGAGTTTACTGAGGTCGAACTCAACAGTGTCTATGCGCGGGTAGGCGCCTATGGGGTTGGATGTGCCCGGGTTTATGCCGCAGTCCATTAGGATGCGACTCTCCCTTGTCCTGATTAGAATTGAGGACCTGCCGACCTGCCTCGCGGCACCGAGGAAGGTCACCCTAACATCACCGCATTGCTGGTACATCGGGCGAAAGATAGCCTCCCCAGTCTCTCGAAGGAACCTCTCCCGTTCCTTACTCTTACCATAGATATATCCTCGGACCATCTTGATAGTCATGCTCGGTATTGGGGGCGACCTGACGACGTTAGGGCTCCAATGCGTCTTCTTTACAATTTCGAGTAGATTCTGTCCGTTCTTCCCGATTGCGACTCCTGGCTTTTCCACTTCGAGGGTGACCTCACCGAGGCTCGGGTCGAAATTACTTTGGACGAGCCCGGCATCAACTAGGATCTCCCTCACGATCCTCTCCGCCTCCAACTCCTTAACCCGGACAGAGGGGTCACTTCGAATGACAATTCGCTTCTTGATTATGCCTGCGATCTCACCGACTATGTGGCTTTGCTCAACAAGAGTCTCAGGCTTTTGTGTGTAGATAGCGAGTCTAGGACCCTCGAACTCTATACGCGTGATGCCGACATCGGACGGGATCTTCTCGAGGATCGTCTTCCTAATCTCTTCGTAGCTTAGTCCTTGGGGCTTCTGCATCCCGACATCCAACTTAGGCCTTCAATAACGCTTCCTTCTCGGTTGGAGACAGCTCCCTGAAACCCTTTTTATCGATTATGGCTATGTCGAAACTGTCTCCGCTATAGATGTCCCTTTTCATGGCGGAGTCGATCGCCCTAGCGACAGTGGGTAGCATTTCCTTGACAGATTTATCCTCCTTGTACATAGCTTCGAGGACACCGTAGGCGAATGGGCTGCCGGAGCCTGTTGAGATCATTTTATCCTCCAGAAGGCTCCCAAAGGGGTCGAGGTTGAATATGTGTGGGCCGGTGTCGTCGAATCCTCCGACGATCGCCTGCATAGGTAGGGGGGCTCCCGCCTCTCGGTTCTGGAAGAGGATCCCAGAGACTAGAGTCGCCGCCGACTTGACGGGCATCGGACGGCCTTTTTCTAGCTCGTAGAGCCGGGTATTTACCTTGAGTATCTCAACGACCCTCTGAGCCACGGCAACTCCGCCGGCGATAGTCATCGCGAGGTTACTAGTGATCTGATAGACCTTCTTCGCGTGCTTGCTGGCTACGTAGTTGCCTGCGGTGGCCCGAGTGTCTGTGCCTAGTATAACGCCGTCCTTGCAGACGACTCCAACCGTCGTTGTCCCCTTGAACGTCTCTACATCTTTTGCCATATTCCTTCCCCTATTAACACTCTAAGAGAGGGTATCCTTAGAAGGAAGACCAAAAGAAGATTCTGGGTGTACTTTAAAA
>CAZIKD010000105.1:0-7228 GCA_964539725.1 uncultured Candidatus Bathyarchaeia archaeon
ACGTGGCCTAGGCATCGTAGCCTCTCCTTATTTTTATTAGCTGTAGTGAATCAGCAAGTCCTACATTTAAATGATTCGTATATCGGCGAATATTCTCTTATTCAGCCCGTTTTCTCCTCTTTGAGATTGATTCGGTCTCCATTGTCGACTTGTGGTTTCTCCCCGCCTCGGCGATTTTGGGACAAAGATGGCTTATCAGGCATATGCTGCATTTTGGGTTGATTGCTCTGCAAGTGTCCCTGCCGAACTGGATGAAGTTTATGTGAGCATCCAAGTAATTCTCGGGGGCGGTCCCACTTTCAAGTGTGAGGCGGATCGTGTCGTAGTCTGAATTGCTAAGGACGAGTCCCAGCCTCTTAGATATTCTCGCGATGTGCCGGTCTATCGGGAGAACCTGTTTTCCAGCGTTGAATAGTAGGACCACCTCAGCGGTTTTCTCACCCACGCCTGGTAGCTTCATAAGCTCCTCGCGTGCCTCGGGGTAGGGTTTGGATACTACCTGTGTTAGGTCACCATCATAGAGGGTAAGAATCTTAGAAGCGACTTCTTTGAGGGTGGTACTTTTCTTGTTGTACAGACCAGCAGGGCGGATCGCCTCCGCGATGTCGGAGATAAACGCCGCCGAGATTGCCTTCGGCGTCACTTCTATCGTCTCCTCAAGGCGCTTGTAAGCTTTCTCCACATTCTTCCAATTCGTGTTTTGGCTTAGTATAGTCCTGACTAGCGCCTTGAAGGGGTCTCCCTTGCTTGGTGTCCATTGGCGAGGGTAGGCAGATAAAATCTTGTCTATTACCTCGTTAGGGTTCTTCCTCGCTTTCATCTTCTGGGTCAGGGTCTCCAATGATCTCCTCCGGGTCTTCGACTGACAGATAGGGCGTAACTGGTTCCGCGGGGGCGGGGAGTTTGTTCTTTAGCTCCTTAAGCTTCCATGCGATGAGATCGAGGAGTTCTTTTAGGTTTATTCGCTGATTAGCGGAGACGGTTGTCCATGGCATGTCGTAATGGGTGAGTTTTAGTTGTTCTTCGATAACGATTCCCGCGTCAGGGGGTGCCTTATCCACTTTGTTGAAAACGAATATGACACGGTCCATAGAGACACCTATATCACGGAGTAGGCTAATACCCTCTCCGAGCTTGAGCCTGAGTGTGAGAGGCGGGTCCGTGATTTCAAAGAGTAGAATGACTATGTCGGCGCTTCTGATATCCTCGAAGTTGAGTTGGAAACTCTTTATGAGGCGGTGATCGAGGTCGAGGACGAAACCGATGGTGTCTATGAAGAGAACTGTGGTTTTAGCGTCGATGTACCTCTTCTGGTATTTGCTGCTCAGTGTTGTGAATGGTCTGTTGCTTACAGGCTTATGCTCACCAGTGAGGGCGTTGAATAGACTAGTTTTGCCGGCGTTGTAAAATCCTGCTATGCAAATCGTGGGATAGCCGAGCTTGAGACGGTTGTCTATCTGGCGTTTTTTTTCCACCATGAGCCCCCCTATCTCTTCCCTGATATCTGCCTGACGCCGCGAAATCTCCCTAAGCTGTCCACGGAAGCCATACTCTCCACCGCTATGAAAGAAGGGGCGGTCATGGGTGAATTGAAGATTCGCGGCAAGCTTGTAGAATGGGGCTAACTTCTCCAGTTTTGCCGACTCAATCTGGAGCTTACTTAGGTTGTCCGATGCCATCTGGTCGAATATCTCGAGGGTGAGTTCGTATCGGTCTATTACATCACAGCCGGTGCCTTGTATCAGTTTTAACTTTTGGCTGCTCTTGAGGAGGTTGTAGAAGACGACTAGCTGGACATCGCGTTTCTCAGCGAGTTTCCTTATTTCGCTTACTTTGCCCTTACCAATACAGTAACGCTCAAAGGGGCGAAACCTCGTCTGGACGACCTCGCCGACTACATCAATACCGAGTGCCTGTACGAGTGCCTTGAGTTCGTCAAGTCTGACACGATATACCGTGTGGTCATGAATGTTTGTTCTTAGCATACAGATTATGGCGCGGCCTTTCAAGGCTTCCCTTGGACGAATCTCTTCGGGCATCGATGTATAGAGATGTGGGAATATGTCTCTTAAAAAGCATCCATTAAGAGTTCTTATGAATTTATTGTTCTTTTAATGTGGTTATATACATTAGAGTCGTCTCATCACTCACAAGATTGAAGCATCGAAGACCCTCATATAGCGTGTGCGTTTAGGCTGAGAGGGGGCCTGTTTAAGACTTTGTCTTGTTCATGATTCTGTCGAGGAGTTTTCCCGCTATCTCTTTTTTTGTAGTTAGGGAGATATGTATCACGTCACGCTTCTGGTCTATTATGTAGACCTCGTTTGTGTCGACGTAAAAGCCGCGGTCTACTTTGGAGACGTCGTTAGCGACTATGAGGTCCATTTTCATTTCCTTGAGGCGTTTATAGCTTCTCTCGATTAACTCCTCCTCTGTGATATTGTACTCTGCCTTGAACCCAACGAGGTAAACACTTGGATCGGTTTTCTTGACCTCAGCGATTATCTTAGGTAACGCTTTGAGTCTTATGACCCACTCAACCTTACTGGAGGATGTCTTCTCCACATTCCTGTCTGCGGGTCCCCAGTCTGAGGCAGCTGCTGAGAGGATAGCAACGTCATACTTCGTTGCCTTAAGTTCATGGACGACGGCATCGAGCATCTCCTCTGTTGTTTCTATCTTTACGACTTTAGCATTAAGTGGGGGTGGTACTGTGGCTGGACCATAGACGATGGTGACTATTGCACCGCGCTCAAGGGCTTCCTCCGCGATGGCCACACCCATCTTTCCCGAACTTGGGTTAGTGATATAGCGGAACGCGTCGATATAAGCGCGCGTCGGACCAGCGGTGATCAGTATACGCTTGCTCTTCAAGTCCTGAGGCTTTGTCAGTTTCCTCACAACGGCTTTGACTATCTCCTCGGTGCCGGGTATCTTGGCCTTCCCTTCCTCGAATCGAGGCATAAGAACCTCAATGCCTATCCCTTGGAGTTTTCGTATGTTCTCTTTGACTATAGCGTGTTTGTACATGCTTGCGTGCATAGCTGGAGCGATTATCACAGGTATTCCTGCGCCGATGGCTGTCGTGAGCAGAGTTGTGACTGGCGTGTCGTCAATGCCTGCTGCGACCTTGCCAATTGTGTTGGCGGTGGATGGCGCTACGAGAATGAGGTCGGCGTGCTGTTGGTGCTCGCCACCATACTGAACGTGTTCCACTTCACCGGTGAGTTCTGTAATGACTCTGTTCCCTGTGGCCCAGTGGAACATGTCGGGGTGAACCACGTGTTCAGCCATCTTGGTCATAATTACGTAGACATCGGCGCCTAGTCGCATCAGCTCCCTTGCGATGTCTGGACTTCTAATCGCTGCTACGCTCCCAGTCACACATAAAATAATTTTTCTACCTAGGAGATCCTTTGACTTCGTCCCTATTATCGATTTGGATGTGTGCTCGCCGAAAGCCATCTCAGTCCCATTGCTTAGGGCAACGAAGGCATCTTTTAACTTTTTACAATAAAAGCTCCTGACTGTTGGATCGGGGTTATAGTTAGAGTTCCTCGAGCTTTTCCTCTATCTCGCTGAGGCGCTCCATTATCTCCTCGAGTTTCTCTTCGATGGTGTCGATCTTATCTATTAGACCGGCGACCTCGACCTCGAGGTCATTCAACTTCTTCTCATGACTCATGTACCAGCCTCCGGTTCTGCGTTGAACAGTTCTCTTTATAAATTTAACTAGATTAGTTATGAGTCAGGCTAGGTGCTTCGCTTAGCTTTCCTCAGTACCTCCATGTACCAGTTGCTGTCCTCCTCCGCGTATTCGCTAACGTCGTAGTGGATCGGTTTACCCTCGCTGCTTAGTATGATAACGTCTTTGATCTGGCTGTTCATTATCTTGCGGCGGCACCTTTGGCAAGGTACTGCCAATGTAAGCTTTCCGTCCCTGTCCCTCCCCGCTATGTAGAGTATTGAGTCTATCCTGTCACTGCGATTACTGTTGATGATGGCATTCTCCTCCGCATGGACAGCGGGGCAGTAGTCGTATGCAGCCCCTTTCGGGGACTCCATCTCGTCTTTTATGCAGCCGACTTCGTAGCAGTTGACAACGCCCCTTGCAGTCCCGTTGTAGCCGGTCCCAACTATCGTGCTGTCCTTTACTATTACTGCACCGAACCTGCGTCTTATGCAGGTAGAGCGAGCTGCAACGCTGAGGGCTATCTCTAAAAAATAACTATCTTTCTCTGGACGGTTCATTAATGAATGAGCAGTCGGAAAGGAATAAAAAGATAATCCGACGAAAACGTTTATCGCTCCACTCGAGTCCCGATACTCAGGCGGGCGATGATGACTTTGCCCTTCTGACCCATGATGAGGATCTTGAGTTTGGAGCCCGCCACTCATAACCTTCATAACATGAGGAAGGCACCTGTTAACAAGGTGAAGAATCATGCCGTGGATTGAGGTTAAATGGTACGCTGGTAGGGATAAGGCCACAAAGGCTAAGACGATGGAGCTATTGACGAAGGCGATGTGTGAGGCCGTCGGGTGTAAGCCCGAGGCGGTAAGTGTCGTCTTCTACGATATAGAAAAGTACAACTGGGGAAACGCGGGTAAGCCCTACGGTAACTAGTATCCTGGTTACACCCTATTTTTTATGGCGCTCTCCAGCTCGGAAATGACGCCCCCTTTTCCTATCAATACAATATAAGGACCCAACCTAGGTCCCTGGCTTTTACCAAGCAGGACCCTGTAGATGACAGAGAAGACGTCTCTAGGCTTCCAGTCGTTCGCCTTCGCAGCTTTGAAGGCAACGCCCTGAAATTCCTCAGTTGTGTTCACCTTCATGAGCTCTGACACGACTGCCTTAATGATGGTTACTTCCTGCTCGGTGAGATTGACCTCCGGTGGTTCCTCGACGAAGTCTTCCATCCAGTTAAGGGCATAACCAATTCGATTGTCCAGTCCATTCTGGTTATTATCGAAGTACCCGTACTCTCTGATCTTCGTCTTTATGAATTCAGCCTCCGATCCCTTTGGAGCTAGTCTAGCGAGTTTCAAGATAAGATTGTAGGGTACGTGTACCATGGGCTCCTTCGGAGGCTTCAGCATCCAGCAGTACTCGTAGAGACCAGAGGTTTGTGCCAACTCCATCTCGTTCAGGGTTTTAATCTTGCCAAAGTAGGCGTCCTCGGTGTCGTCAAGCTCGTCCATATGGGTTGGGATGTCCTCGATGCTCCCCCTTTTAGTGCCGATAAATCGTTTGAATATTAGGAGGTTTAATGATTGTGGTGAGCCGTAGCGGTACCAGACCTGTGGGGTAAAGACATTACCCGCTGACTTGCTGATTTTACGCCCGCCACGGTCTGTGAACATCTCATATTGGACATGCATTGGAGGCTCCCAGTCGAGTATCTCGCGGCATATCCTGTCATTGACGCGAACGCTGTCAGCAATATCCTTGCCGTAGGCTTCAAAGCGTATGTCGAGAGCCCTCCACCTCGCCGCGAACTCGACTTTCCAACTGAGCTTGCCGTTCCCTGAGAGTATGTCAACTTTGCCTCTGTGATCACAGCCCTCAAGCCAGTTACCGCGGACCTCCATCCCCTTGCACTCGTACTCGATTGTGTGTGAATCAGAATGGTAGGCGGTGGCGTGTGTCGTGTAGATGCGTCCGCACTTCTCGCAGACAACGAAATAGGGGAGCTCCTCTGTGTACTTCTCCTGACCGATCTCCTCCTTAATGATTTTGCCTACATACTCGTGATTGTTCATAATGGCGAGAATCTCTTTATCGAAGACACCTTGTCTATAGCACTCGAAGCCGCTCATGAAGTGGTAGTCAGCGCCGCTTGTATCAAGTGCGGTGAGGAGTTGACTAGTCATGTGGGCACCGAAACTCTTGTGACAGTTGCCTACTGGGTCGGGTATAGTGCTGACGGAGTAGCCGAGCCAATTCTCCAGCTCTTTTGGGAGCCCCGCTGGGACTTTCCTAAGACCGTCCTTATCATCGCTGAATGCAATTAGCTCCGCATTGTAGCCCTGGATCTTGCAGCCTAAGGCGACCGCGTAATTGCGGAGAGCGTCGCCGAGGCTACCTATGTGGGGGAAGCCAGAGGCGCCGAGACCGCTCTCGGTCCTAATCATCTTGAGACTTCTACCGAGGCTCTTCTCCCGTTCGATAAGCTCGTACGCAGCTTTGTCGTACCATGTGCCTTTGCCTATGATGTTGGAATTAATATTTTGCTTAATATTATTAGTCAAGCGTCTCTCAGACCCTTAGCCGTTAGTAACCCATACGAGTAAGCTAAAAAATATGTTCTTTCCTTAGATAGGATCTTATAAATGCTACCGGGGTACGTTAACGCGCGCGTCCAGATTTTTCAGATTCGTGACTTGCAGTTCGCACGCGACTTCTAGGTAAGGTTTATGTGGACCATAAAGAGGCTCTCCGAGTGGATTGGTATAGTAATTGTCCTCTGTACCTGAGGGTTATTTCTGGGAGTTATCTTAGGGTAAGCAGCATAGCGGGCAGGTCGATCATCGATTTAATTACGGCGTCAGGCTTTGCAGCCTCCATAGCCTCTTTCCTTGTGAAGTAGACCGGTATCGCTATCGCCCTAGTCCCTGCTGCCTTAGCAGCCAGTACATCATTATGACTGTCGCCGACCATTATTCCGTCGTGAGGACTGATTCCCATCTCCTCGAAGCAGGCAATTACCTGATCTGGGTAAGGTTTCATTCTAAGGCCGATAGTCCTGCCGATGATTGAGTCAAAATAATTTGATGCACCGAGTTTTTTGAGGATTTTCTTTGCAACATTTGCCGAGTTGGAGGTACAAACCCCCATTTTAACCTCGTTTTCTCTGAGCCAGATCAGAGTCTCATGTGTTCCAGGCATAAAGACGCATCTATCGACACCTTCTATCTCATAGCCATCTAGGATCATCCAGATGCCCTCGCGTATTCTCGCCATTTCTAAGGAGGACTTAGAAGCGGCGAGTCGCTTATCCATCTCATGCATAAGGTTGAAGAGACCCTTTGAGGAACACTGCTCGAGGTCGCCTTCGCTGCATCCGCATGTCCTGTATGCCTTAATTATCTCGCCCTGTGCCTCTCTCCACCTAACGTGCTCACCGAGGTCAACGAGGGTGGCGTCGAGGTCGAAAACGACGCCTCTAATCCTCAAGGATTTCAAGATAGAAACGAAAGGGGGCACCAAGAATATTTATGT
>CAZIKD010000106.1:0-7170 GCA_964539725.1 uncultured Candidatus Bathyarchaeia archaeon
AAGTGACTTATCCAGGTGTTACAGATGACGCCGTTCCTACCCATCTCCGCTGCGACCTTATCCACCATCAATGGGACGCCGCTGACCTTGTCAGTACGAGTGTTGAAGGGTTTCTTCGTCTTCCTGTTCTTCACGATCTCGACCGCCCAGAATAGGCCTATACCCCTCACATCTCCGATTGAAGGGTGCCGATCCTTGAGCTGACTTAGCCTCTTTCCCATGTGAACGCCGAGCTTTTTGGCGTTCTCGAAGAGGTTGAGACGCTTGTATTCGTTTATCGCGGGGACAACCGGCGCCATGGCGAGGGGGTGTGCCTCGTACGTGTGTCCGTGGGCAAAGTAGTTCTCCTCGAAGTAATCCGCGATCTTTTTGGTGGTGGCGGTTATGCCGAGGGGCGTGTAGGCGCCGGTGCAGCCCTTGGCCGTGACGAGGATGTCCGGCTTCACCCCCCAGTTGTCTACGGCGAACCAGGTGCCTGTTCTCCCCCAGCCCGCCATCACCTCGTCGGCTATGAAGATTAAGTTGTGTTCCTCAGCTATCTGCTTGAGCCGGGGTAGGTACTCCTTGACTGGGACGAGCACTCCGTTCGTGCCGACGACGGGCTCCACTATGATGGCGGCGACGTTTCCCTCGTTTCTCAGCATGTAGTCAACGTATTCCGCGCAGGTCACCCCGCAGGCTGGGTACTCTTGGTGGAATGGGCACCTGTAGCAATAGCAATCTGGGGCGAATACTGTGCCATCAACCTTACTGCTGGGCTCGGCAAACCACCTTCGAGGGTCACCTGTGCAGGCGATGGCCGCCGCGGTTGAGCCATGGTAGGAAGTGTAGCGGGAAATTACCTTGTAAGCTCCCCTGGGCTTCTGGTACATCCTGGCGATCTTGAGGGCAGCCTCGTTAGCCTCTGTCCCGGAGGTTGAGTAGAATATCTTCTCGAGCCCTGCGGGCAGGACCTTTACCAAAGCCTCACTCGCCTTTGCACGGATGTCGGTGGAGTAGGCGGGGTTTATGTAGGGCATCTTCTGAGCCTGCTCCACTATCGCTTTGATGAGTGCCTGGTTCTTATGGCCCAGATTGGAGCACATGAGTTGGGATGAGAAATCTAGGTATCTCTTCCCGGAGACGTCTGTGAGGTAGACGCCTTCTGCGTCGATTATGTGCTGGGGCTTCCATCCCTTCTGGAAACGCCAAGTTCCATACGTGTACTTTACGACCTGATCCATGATCTCGTCTGGTTGCTTCGACAAGCTGTATCATATGGCAATGCTCTACAAAGTAATAAAATTAGAGTCTAGATCGACAAAAACACGCGCAGGTCAGCAATCTAATCGATTAGACTAACTAGATCTCGCGTACGTAATGCCTTCGTTTTAAAACAACTCCCAGCATAGTTACTGTGACCACCGAAAAACCAATTACAGCGTAGAGCCGAGTGTAGTCGCTTTTCCATTTAGCACAATGTTCTTGGGGCTATCCTCTTTTGAATGGGTCTTAACTGTCGAAAAGACATTAATAGCCTCACAATTACCCGATAAATGAGGCCCCCACCTGCTAACATTCAGATCCTCGCTCCAGGAAGCGCTATCAAACAGGAACCTCATGGCGGTCACTCTCAGCCAGAGCATCCTCATGTTCGCATCCTTCCTCTGGAGACCGTACTGGGGCCTTTACATACTAGAGCTCGGTGGATCAAAGAGTGTGATCGGGGGTCTCGCAACCCTCCAGGCTTTCTCGAGCTTGCTCCTCATGTTCCCGGGGGGGATACTGGCAGATAGGTTTGGGAGGAAACGCGTCATCCTCGCGTCTTCCCTCTTCAGCGTCGTCCCACCCATCATCTTCCTATATTCAAGCCAATGGACGACCCTCATAATTGGGATACTCGTCTCTTCTCTCTCCGCCCTCGCCGTCCCAGCCCAAAACGCGCTGATAGCCGAATCCCTCCCTCCGGAGAAGAGGGCAATGGGTTTTGGTTTCTATACAATGGCCTGGTACCTATTCATCGTGTTTGCATACCCCTTCGGCGGCTACCTGATGGACAGCCTCGGCGTAGTCACCGGCACCCACCTCGGCCTAATCCTCTCACTCCTGGTCATGACCCCCATCATCCTGTTGCAGTGGAGGTTCATCAGGGAGACCTATCAACCAACCATGGAGACCGTGAGAACCTTAATGAGCCCCAAAGCCTTTATCACGCAGCTGAGGAGCGCCCCATCCCAGCTCTGGATATTATTCGTGGTGGCGATCTTAAGCAGCTTCGGCTTCCAGGTCTTCTGGTCCTTCGTCACCGTGTACTGTGTCCAGGTGGTAGGAATGAACATGATGCAATGGAGCATCGTCAGCGTCGCCTCAAACCTGGTAGCCGCGGTCTTCATGATGCCTAGCGGCCACCTCTCGGACCGCGCAAGGAGGAAGCCATACATCGTCGCCTCGCAGGTTCTCACCTCAGTTTCGAGCCTCGGATACGTCGCGTCAACAGGGTTTCCGGGTGTCTTAGTAACCCGGATACTTGGGGGCCTCGGCGAGGGTCTCGGGGGCAACGTCTTCAGCTCGGTCGGCGGACCTGTTTGGCAGGCGCTGATCATCGACGTGGCTCCGGAAAACTATAGAGGCAGTATCCTAGGGCTCATGGGGACGGTGACCGGATTCGTCTCTTCCCCGGCTCCTATCGTAGGAGGATACCTCTACGAGGGTATCTCCCCCCAGTCACCATTCATTCTAAGCTTCGCACTCGGAGCCCTGGGATCCTTATTAGTTGTGTTCGCGGTCAAGGAACCCGAGAAACTCAACCGGCCGCAATGAAGCCCTGCTACGGTTGTTTTACCATGCGGCGTGGCTGTCGTGCGCATGGCTGAAAAGAAAAAGCAATTAACTCCGATTCCAATAAATTAAAAGGGTATTCATGCGCGCATCTAACAGCCCCCTTGCAGCTCTTCTCCGACATAACGATTAAAATTCAGATTCGGTTGCATATTAAATCGTACGCGCGTTTTTACGTGAATGTTGGTTAAGCCTCCAAGATTCTCTTGGGGCTCGCAAGAGATCGTGTATCATGTTAATGCTGAATTTTAAAAATTTATTAAGGAATTTTGACTGCAATATTGATGAAATAATCTCATGAGGAGAAGTTTATGGAGTATCGTACCTTAGGTCGAACGGGCGTCAAGGTTGCCCCGTTGGCGCTGGGCACAGCCAACTTTGCCGACCCTACCCCAGAAGACGAGGCGCAACGAATCATCGATCGGGCCATCGATGCAGGTATCAATTTAATCGAAACGGGTAATACCTATGCCAGCGGCGAAAGTGAGCGTATCATCGGGCGGGCGCTCAAAAAGAATGGGAAGCGTGAGCAAGTGCTCTTGGCGACAAAGGCACATTATCCGGTTGGCCCGGGGCCGAATGAGAGAGGCAACTCGAGGCTTCACCTGATCAAAGCCTGTCAGGATTCCCTCAAACGCCTCCAGACGGATTACATCGACCTCTTTCAACTCCACAGACACTCCCCTGATATCCCAGTAGATGAAACCCTAGGCGCCCTGACCGATCTGGTGCGCTGGGGTATTGTGCGCTATGTAGGTTGTTCGACTCACCCCGCATGGAAGGTGCAGGAAGCACTGATGGTCAGTGAACTAAAAAGCTATGTGCGCTTTGTCTCGGAACAGCCGCCCTATAACCTGCTTGACCGTCGCATCGAAAATGAGCTCATCCCCATGTGTCAGGCCAACGGTCTGGGCATTCTGCCCTGGTCGCCGATGGCTATGGGGATTCTGGCCGGGCGCTACCACTCGATGGATTTCCCCAAAGGTTCTCGCGCCGCTCTGCGCGGTGGCATCTACGCTGACCGAGTCACGCCGCGTGGGATAGAGGTTGGCAAGCAATTTGTAGCCCTAGCTGAGGGGAAGGGCTTGACGCCCTCGCAGCTGGCCATTCTCTGGGTCAAAGATCAGCCGGGTATCACCGCGCCACTCATTGGTCCACGCACGCTTGCTCAACTCGAGGACCTCTTACCTGTTTTAGAGATGAGTTTAGACGATGAGACAAGACGGGCTTGTGATGATCTGGTTCCGCCTGGAAGCGTGGTGGCGAACTTTCATAATTCAGCCACGTGGATGAAGATGCGAATTGCCGAATCCTGAGGAGGATTGGGGATGAGTAGGTTAAGGCTAGAGTTTGCGAAGGGCGGCGTCTTTTACGCTCGCTTATTCGAAAAGGAAGCGCCTAAAACCTGCGCGACCATTAAGGCACGTTTGCCTTTTGAATACCGTTTTCACCAGAGCATAGTCTCAGGGCAGGCAATTGTGACCCTGCCACCGGATTTGACCGTTGAGCGTGAAAATCAGCGCGTGGCAGGGATACCGCCTGGTACGATTTCTTTTCTCGTGAAAGACGAGCCTGTTCTTGTGCCTGATGAAATCTATATCGCCTACGGTCTCTTCATCTCGAGGGGTCTAACTGTCGATATGAAGCAGCCGGTCAACGTCTTTGCACAGATCGAAGAAAATCTTGACGAGTTGATGAAAGTGGGTAAACGAGTCCTCATGGAGGGAGCCGAAGTTGTCCGATTTAGTCTCGCCTAGAAAAAAGCGCACGCATCAATAAGTGAGGAAATATACTCTAGTCCTTCTTTTCAAGAAGTCTCGACTCGTCCCGGAGAAGCAACGAATACAGAGCCGCGGCTACAAACGTAAGGGCTCCGCCGAGGTATGCGGGTGAGTCCAAGCCAAGCTGCTCCATCATGGCCCCGCCTAATGCTGGGGCAATAACTCCTCCGCCGTTCATGGAGATCATCCTAATGCTGTTGGCTGTGGACCTCTCGTCCTCGCTTATGCTCCTCATGAAGATACTGGTGAGAAGGGGATCGGATATGAACCCTGTCCCGCTCCTGAATATGTACAATATGGATGTTATCCCAATGCTTGGGGATATTGGCATCAGTAGCACGAAGAACCCGGATAGGGCGACTCCCAGAGTGATGCTTCTAAGACTACCGATTCGCCTAGCTATCCCGGCTGCCGCGCCCTTGGATATTGCCATCGCTAGGTTAGAGACTAGGAACAAAGTGCCAATGGCAGCGGACTCGACCCCGAATTTCACGTTCAAGTAATAGGGGAAGAGACTAAACAGCAGTCCCCCCGCGATGTTTGCTAGAAGCCCGATGCCACAGATCTTCAGCACTACCCCCCTGGACTTGAGGAAGAGGTTGAAGCCCTTCGACAAGGTCTCATTGATGCCCAGGGCGGATAAGTAGATGAATATGCTTTGGATGATGAACAGCAAAGCTGCGGCAATCATAGTCACCCTATAAGCCTCGACGAGGGGAACCCCCATTGAGCTCACTAGGTAGGGTGGTATGAAGCCGCCAAGGCTCCCCAGGCTCATCGCCGTTAAGTTCAGTAAGCCGTAGAGGCTGAAGGCCCTGTTCAAGTCGTGGCCTTCGAAGAAAGAGGAATAAAGAGGTGTGAACACGGTAGCGGCTGCGTTGCATACACCTATCAACAGGAACGACAGAGCAAACGTCTCTATCGAGTCGGCCAATAAGAAAACGATCATTCCCAAGAGCGCAGCTAATGTACCGATCAATATCATAGGTCTCTTACCGATCTTGTCGGCTAACGCGCCTGCGGGGATCATCAATACTGTGGAGCTGAGCGGATTCATCATGAAGATTAGACCGAGGCCCTGCGCGTCGAACCCGAAGGCGGCAACAAATAGCATCATTACTGTATTGAATACGCCGTTGGAGACCCCGTTCATGAGGCCGCCTAATAGGAAGTACTTGGCGTTGAGGTTCAACTTTGAGGGGATGATGTCGTCGATGAGACTTAGCCCCGTCCTCTGGATAACGCTGAAAAAATTTGGGGAGTCATTCGTCTTCATAAGGACCACCCTATAGATATGGAACGAATCTGTGGTAAAACTCCAATACGGGCCTCAAGGTCTCATACATGGAGACTTCGGCCTTCCTCGACTCGGATGACCTCTCTAAGAGCCTTAGGTTTTTTGAGACTCATCTCGCTATATCTGTTTCCAATCATGATTAATCGAGTCTGATTCAAATACTAACCTTATAAAGCGGACTCAAGCGTCATAATCGCTTGAAATAATGACAAGGCGTGGTTACAAGTTGTGAGTATGGAGCGCGTGCATAGTCTTATCCTCAGACCCAATGCAAAGCATACATGAATACTATGGTTTTTTGAGAGTAGGTATAAGGATGATGTGTACGCTAACCGCGATGGCTATGATTAGTAGAATAAGCTGTACTGTCCAAAGGTCGACGATGAAGAGCGCTGCATAGCTGATGGTCACCCACAGCAGGGTTAGGGTAAATATCTTGGCTTTCATCGATAAGCCTTTGCCGTTTCTATAATTACTGAGATATTCACCGAAAAACCTGTTATTGAATAGCCATCCATGCATACGTGTTGAGCTCCTCAAGTAGCAGGCGGCTGAGAGTAGGAGGAAGGGTGTGGTGGGTAATATGGGTATGAATACTCCGATGACTCCAACGAGTAGGAAGATTGTGCCTGCTGCGAAAAATAGCACACGCATGAAACCCTTGTGCGCCACCTTGGAAACCTTGGATAGTATCTTTCCCACTATCTAATATGCATGAGGGGAATCGCGCACGAGCGAATGGCTCTATTTTCTGGCTTCCTTGAGGATGGCTTTAATCTCTTTTACCACTGCCTCTTTCTCTCCCTCAAGCAGGAACTCTGGGTTGATCACTAGCTTACCCTTAGGATTTTTCAGCAGGAAGGCGGGCTCGAACAGGGTCTCAATGCTGGGGTCTCCATCCCTTAGATTCTCCATGAGCTGCGCCCCAGTTATCCCTGTGACCTGATCATCCAGTTTAATGACGCTGAGGGGGACCATGGGCTCATCTTCCTCGACGGTGGACTGGTAATCGAGGCTGGGATGTACCCCAGGTATTCCTGTTAACTCTTTGGTGATCCATTGCGCCTTAGCAAGCCACTCCCGGTACGTCTTCTCCTCGTCCCTCTCTAGGTAGAGTCTAAGGGCGGTCACGAAGCCGACGAGGGTCTCCCTGCTCATCTTGGAGGCTCTGCCTACGCCGTGGAAGGGGTATGCCTGGAGATGGGCGAGCTTGATGAGGTCTCTTCGGCCGGCTAGGATTCCTGAGTTGTTTGGTCCGGAGATGTATTTTCCGCC
>CAZIKD010000107.1:0-7155 GCA_964539725.1 uncultured Candidatus Bathyarchaeia archaeon
GCCCAAGGTAGTTCTGCCCCACGGCGATCATGGTGCCATCAGCTTTAAGCCCTACCGTGTGATAGGCGCCGGCGGCGACCATGGGCGTCGCTTGCACTGACCCTGTACCAGAAGCCATGGTCAGCGCCGTTGTAGAAGTTCCCCCTGCCGAAACCGGAAGAATGAGCCCGAAGACCAAGACAATGGCGAGCAGGGCCGGTGGGAGCATCTTCCTGTTTTTCATTCTTTCCTCCATGTGATTCACTTCTTGTTACTTCTCTTGCTTCGGGCGCTGGCGATACGCTCCGATGTACCGTCGGGCATGTTTATCGCGGCCCAGGATAAGGTCAGCACTCATGACTGTTGGTCTCACCTTAGCAGCATCTGTTATGAGGCAGGTAATCCCCGCAGCAATGACCATGGCCACAAACGCATCATTTATCAGTTCCCGGTCCGGCAAGCCAAAAGAGACGTTGCTGGCTCCCAGAGTCATGTTCACCCCAAGTTCGGCCTTGATTGCCCGTATGGCTTCCATGACTGCCAACCCGGAGCTGGTGTCAGCCCCCACGGCGAAAGCAAGGCAATCAATGACAATGTTCTCTCGGCCCACACCAACTGCTTCAGCGCGCTCCACTATCTTGTGGGCAATGCTCACCCTCCGTCTAGCGTCCTTGGGAATACCCTCATCATCCTGCACCAGGCCAATGACAGCAGCACCGTATTCCTTGATCAGGGGTAGGACCCTTTTCAGGGAGTGCTCTTCACCGGTGACTGAGTTAAGCAGCGGCTTACCCTTGTAGACCTTCAGCGCCGCCTCTAGAGCATCGGGGTTAGAACTATCGAGGCAGAGGGGGACAGCCACTGTGTCCATCACTGCCTGGACTGCACGGGGAAGCAAGGTCACCTCGTCAACACCGAATGTTCCCACGTTGACGTCCAGAATGTCTGCCCCGGCTTGTACCTGGGCAAGCGCTTCCTTTCGCACGATCTCCAAGTCGCCCGCCTTAAGAGCCTCAACCAGTTTCTTCTTGCCCGCAGGATTGATGCGCTCGCCGATAATCACCGTGGGCTGGTTATCACCGATGATCACCTCTTTCGTGAGACTCGACACTTTAGTCTCCATCGTTCAATTTCTCCCTTCTGCCACCCATAATTCGATACCGTCCGAGGTAGCTTGCCTGAACAAAAGTCGCCTCAAACCCAGGAACGCTGGCTAATTCAATGTATTTGACCTTTGAGGCAACAGCCTGCGCCTCAGCCCGCTTGGTTAGGGAAATCAGAGCTAGCTTGGCTCCCATGCCTGCAGCATTGCCGACCTGCCTGAAGCGGCTTAGGGGCAGGGGTGGCAACATGCCGACTGCCACCGTACTGGATATATCGATGTAAGTGCCAAATGCTCCAGCAATGATGACCTGCCTGACAGCTTCCTCAGCACAGCCGCATGCTTCTAGGAGCACCTGAATGCCACTGCGAATGGCTGCTTTAGCCAGCTGCAATTCTCTCACGTCATGCTGGGTAATGGTGATGGCCGGCTTCCCTTGCCGCTCCTCTTTGCTAACTAATACAAACTCGCGCTGCCCTTTGTAGTTACGAACACGCGGGTGATGGCCAACTATTCTGCCGCTTTCATCTATCACCTTGGCCAGATAGACCTGAGCTAGAGCACCCAGTATACCAGACCCACAAATTCCCACCGGTGGCGCCCCATCAATGGTCTGGTACTGGACTTTATCGCCATCTATCCGCAGACGTTCAATAGCTCCGGCGGCTGCCCGCATGCCGTACTTGATATGACCGCCTTCGAACGCTGGACCGGAGGCACAGGAGACGGTGGTCACTTCTCCGTCATTCATTAGAGAAATCTCGGTATTGGTCCCGATGTCCAAAGCCAGTATCGGTCCTTCAGTCTGTATGACTTCTGTGGCTAGCAGCATTGCCACATGGTCAGCACCAACGAAGCCCGCGATGTTGGGCAGCAGGTGGACATAGGCCCCCGCAGCAATACCTAAGCCCAGGTCGCGAGTCTTGACTTCCACGGCCTGGCCGACTGCCTGGACAAATGGAGACAGGGCAAGCTGCCTCACCGGCAGGTTGAGGAAAAGGTGGTGCATGGCGGTATTGCCCACGACTACTGCTTCTACGATTTCTTCGGGCCTGGCGCCAGCCTCAGTACAAAGGTCAGCGCAAAGTTCATTGATGGCTCCAACTGCCAGCTTCTGCAACTGTCTGCCCTCGTCTGGTGACTTCATCACTCTATTAATACGGCTAATGACATCCTCTCCGAGGCTAATTTGAGGATTCATTATCCCCTTGGCAGCTAACGTCCGGCCGTCACTAAGGTCCATCAGATAGCCGGCAATCTTGGTGGTGCCCAAGTCTATGGCTAGCCCTAGCTGGTGGCCTGAAGCGGGAAGGATGGCTATCAACTCATCATTGCGAATTATGGCCCGGCACTGCCAACCCCACGACCGCAGTTGGTCGGAAAGGGTACGGAGGACATCAATATCAACTCTAGCGCACCGCAGCTTGTGTCGCCGGTTTACTGCTTGGAGAAGGCGATCGGCATCAGCCCCGGGGGCTGACAGGGATGGAGGCTTCATTTTAAGGAGATAAGCGTGAGTAGATGGCTCTGGTGAGACTCTTGCCTCTAACCCCTCCACCTGGAGCCGCTGCGGGGTGGTCATGGACTCAGTGGGCACATTTAATTTACAGTCACCGGCAGGATAAGTCTGACAGGCAAGCCGCCACCTTTCCTTCAGTTCCCGTGCGGTAAATGCTTCGCGTTCGCTGGGCGTCGGTCTGGAGACAGTACCATCTACAACCTGTATCTTGCATGCGTGGCATGTTCCCTTGCCCCCGCATATGCTGCTGATACCCACGCCGAGACGGCGAGCGCAAGCCAGAAGAGACTCATTCTTTTGGCATTCCGCTCTTCTCCCTATTGGCTCAAAATCGATGGTGAAAGCAGTCATTCTCCTCTCATCTTGTTACTTTGTGATGGCAGGTTTCCCTCAAGCTGCAGCGGGCACAGACTTCGGCTCGTGTCCATGTTGCCATCTGTGGCCCGATGCCTATGATCATGGAAACTGATTTGCGGGGGACCATCATTCCTGCAGAAGTCAGACTTACTCCAATTTCCTGTGTCGGTGCCAGTTTTAACAGTTGCCATTGCTCGGTAATCGGCAAACCAGGCATACCCGGGCCTATGGGACTGCTTGACTCGTAGCCACGGGATGACGCTTCAGCCTCTATGAACTTACAGACTTCCTCCATTAACGAGTCCACGGCAGCGCTGCCAATCCCGTCCAGAAGCATACCTCGCAGCGGTTCGCCCCGGCTGGTGTAGTCTCTTACCTGTTTCTCCAGCTTAGGGCCGACAGTGCAGACGGCGACAGCCAGGTCTTTAGCCTGAGGTAGAAGCGAAGGTAACGATGATTCGCGAATCACCAGCTTGTCATCCAGCGATAATTGCCGCTGGTTCATCTGAGTTATCGTATAGATTTCATAAGCTACGGCTGGTTCCAAAAGGTGCGCCTTTTTGACCCTAGCGAGCAGTTCCAGGACCAAATCCTTTATCTCAGGCCTGACTTTGGCGCCTGTCCTCAATCCCTGCCGCCGTAGTACCTCATTGGTCTTCATGCTCAACGGGATGTTACGAATCACCGGCATAAACCAGCCACTCCTCTGTTCCTATGTCGCCCCTCCCAGCCTGTCAGGTAGCTATTTGTAGACGCCGTATTCCATGGCGAAGTCGACCATAGCCTTGACGTTTTCCGCCCTTGCCTGGTCAAAGAACGCCCCATTGCTCAAGATATAACCACCGCCCTTGCCACCAATATCTATACATTTCTTCACATAATCCTTCACTTCTTGTGGCGTGCCTAAAGCCAATAAGGCGGACGGAACATTGCCGTACATGCAGCCCACCTTACCCAAAGTCTTCTTGGCTTTGGCTATGTCGCTCTGGTCTATCATCCATAGCGTCTTGCCCTTGGGTAAGTCCTGTATAACCTCCAGGCGCGTGGTCCATTTCCCCTCAGCCGCAGGATTTGGTACCACTCCCTCGGCAATTAAGCCCATCATGACTTCTCGGAAGGTAGGCCAGTAGAATTTCTTAAACTGCTCGTCAGACATGAAGCCGTCAGCACCCTTATGCAAAGGCATGAAGACTAGCGGTTGTCCGTTCATCTTTGCCGCGCCTATCCCCATCTTAATCATGATTGGGGTCAGCTTTTCCATGGCTTTGATGAGCTTGTCCGGCCGGCGGTACATGTCCAGCATTACTCCTCTGGTTCCTCTGAGGGTATCGCCAATTACATCAAACGGCGCCTTGGTGAATCCGGCCCATAGGCCCGGAAATCCGGCGGCGTTCATCTCCATATTACAAGCACCGATAGCCCCTGCCCATTTCAGGGCTTCAGCACCAGCCTCAAAAAGAGCCTTATATGTGGCCTGGACAGGGGGCAGACCAAAGGGGATGAAGTTAAAGGCAACCCCGTATATTTCGAGTATGCCGGTGAGAGTAGGCAGCATCCTGAAGCCATCCAATGCCCCAAATACGCGTGGCAAATAGATGCTACTGAAGAAATTCGATGGATCATCAATCAAGGCATCATATTCGTCCGCCTTCATGTATTCACCTTCATTGGCTTGATACGATTGCTCGGCGGAGACCCCGTGACCGGGCCATGAATATAGCTTGTAGTCAAGGATGTCAAATACTTTTCCCGGGCCAGGCGCAACTGCTCCAATTTGTGCATCCGGTGCAAAGTCCATTACGAGTTTCTTGAATGCCCTGCAGCACTTGTCGTAGTCGTACAGCGCTTCTCGAGGGGTAAATCCGGCATTATAAACCGGGAAGAAGCTAGGAATTACAAAAACCGGAACCCGGTCGGGCAACTTCTTCATCTGAATGGCGTCTTTTATCCTGGTTATTCGCTCCTTGTAAGCTTTCTCAGCCTGAGGGCTTTGGAACTTAAGGTCATTCCCCTGGGGGTCTTTTGGCGCCATCCACCTGGCAAATAATCCCTCCTGCTTTTCATCCGAGGACATGTTTTCCCATTGTTTTTCCATGTCTGTTACCTCCTGTGTATTATGTGCTGCGGGATCGCTATTGTACCCCCGCCCATTTCTTGGCCAGGGTAACCCCAGCCATAGCATCCTTGCCGTAGGCATCAGCGCCGGTATACTTTCTCACCTCTTCAGTGATCTGACCGCCACCAATCATGACCTTCACCTTATCTCTCACGCCAGCGGCTTTCATGGCGTCTATCGTCTGTCTCATGGAATCAAAGGCCAGCGTCAGAAACCCGCTCAAACCAACAATGGGGGCGCCCGTTTCCTTTATCTTCTCCACAAAGTTTTGTGCGGGCACATCCACGCCCAGGTCGTATACCTCGAAGCCATTAACATCGAGCATAAAGACGACGATGTCTTTGCCGATATCATGTATATCCCCCGCCACAGTGCCGAAAACAATCTTGCCCAGTTTCTTTGTTTCCTCTGCCTTGCTGAGCTTGGGCCTGACCATCGCGGTTACCGACTTCAGTATCTCTCCGGAGTACACCAGGTCAGGTATAAAGTATTCGCTGCTGGCAAAACGCTTGCCCACGATTTCCATACCCTTTCTGGCATCCTCCAGGATTTTGAGCGGGTCTTCCTTGGCGTTCAGCCTGTCTTCAACAATCTTAATAGCCTCTTGTTCTTTTAGATCAGCCAGTGCCTTCACCAGGTCTTTAGCCATGCTTCATTCCCTCCTCGATTGGACTACATAATCTGCTTGTTCTGCTATTTGGAACAGCATTATAGCAAGGGCAGAGAGAATTCGCTAGCTATCCGTGAGGAAAGCGATTCATTGACGGGAAATCGTTTATTCATGTTACAATGCGGGCAATATGAAGCAGAAACGGAGACATAACAATTATGGTCAAGCTGAAGAAGACGAAAGATGAGATTACCAATAAAGCCAACGAACTGGCTATAGAGTATGAAGCAAAACACAAGGGTTGCGCGCAGTGTACATTCCTGGCAATACTTGATGCTCTGAGGTGGGGAGGGCTGGAGATAATCCCGAAGGATATGGAAGACAGATTTTTCTCTGGGATATGCGTTCTGACTGCTGGCGTTGGCTTGACTGGGGAGGGCACCTGTGGCGCCGTTGCCAGTAGTGCTTTGGCGATTGGCCTGGCTCTGGGGATTCCACGGGAAGGGCAGGATGTCGAAATCCTGGGTACGGCTTGTGCCACCGTTCGCGATACTATTGTGGACAAGTATTACCAGGAGTACAGGTCTATACTCTGCAAGGATGTGCAGAGGAGATTCTTCGGGAAAGCATGGGACCTGACAAACAAGGAGATGGATAAAGAGTTCAGGGGATTGACCCGCGGGTGCACCATCATGCAAACTGCCAAGTGGACCGTTGGAATCATCCTGGATGAATTCGAAAAAGGGAATATCAAAGGTTATGTGGGTAGCCCACAGAGTAAGGCTTGAGCTTTCCAGCCCCACGCCATAGAATATGGGCAGTTGGAAGACTACTCATAATTCTCCCTCCCCCGGCGGGAGGGAGTTGGAGGGAGGGGGGATTCCACCCTCACCCTAATCCTCTCCCATCAAGGGAGAGGGGTCTTATACGAGACCAGGCAGTTTGTTATGAACAGCCGGAAAGCTAAAAGGAGGGACATATGCCAGGAGTATTAAAGGACAAGGTAGCTATCATTACCGGAGCCAGTCGTGGCATGGGGAAGGCCTTCGCCTTGAGATTTGCCGAGGAAGGAGCCAGATTGCTATTGACTACTACCAGTCTGGAAAGGGCTCAAGGCACTGTTAGGGAAGTGCAGGCCAAAGGTGCGCAAGTAGCGCTCGTAGAGGTTGATATCTCACACGAAGACGCAGGCAAAAGAATAGCGGAAAAGGTTATGCAGCAGTATGGCAGGATTGATATCCTCATCAATAATGCTGCTATATGGCATGGAGTCAGTGCCCAGCCCTGGGATAGCTGGACGGTAGAGCAATGGGATCAGATGTTTGTAGTGAATGTAAGAGGAACATGGGTGGTTTGCAAGGCCATAGCGCCGCTGATGGTGAAGCAGAAAAAGGGTAAGATTGTCAATATTGCATCTAATGTTGCCAGAGTCCCGGCGGCCCAACTCTTCTTGCCATATGCCTGTACCAAAG
>CAZIKD010000108.1:0-7139 GCA_964539725.1 uncultured Candidatus Bathyarchaeia archaeon
GGGAATGCCCCATTTCTTCTCTCCACTCCTTCCGTGGATGGTAATAGCTGCAATACCCGCTTCTTCGAGCTGTCGAGACAGAGTAACTGCGTTAAGACTGCCACTACTGACTCCCAGCCTCATTTTGCATGTCACGGGGATGTCGACGGACTCGACAACCGCGGAGGCGACCAGTTGTGCCCTCTCTTTGTCACCCATCAGTGAGATGCCAGCACCCTGCCGGGTGACCTTCTTTATGGTACAACCCATATTGATGTCCACGTAGTCAAATCCCAGCCCCGCGACGATCCGTGCGGCCTCAGCCATGATGTCTGGGTCTGCCCCTACTAGCTGAACGCCCTCGCAGAATGACTCGGTCTTCGCGAGCATCCTCCTCGTCTTCTCCCCACCATGGACCAACGCGGAGGCGCTGATCATCTCAGTTATTATGAAGGGGGGCTTGAATCTCGCCATGACTCTCCGGTAGGGGTAATCGGTGTAGTCGGCGAGCGGCGGCAGAAGCAGTTTCTCCTCTCGGATCCGCCTCGCGAAGTCGTAGGCGTTCATCGCCTGTACACAGCGTCCTTGTTACTCACGACGGAGCTCGAATATAACTGGGTTAGCACCGTCAGGACAGGCGTGGCGGGCGACTCTGTTTCCCGTTTCATCCCTCGCATACATAACGTCTGCTCCATGGGCGAGGGCATAGACCTTCGGAAGCATCGAGTATAGAGCATGTAAGCAGACGTGCCCAACGATCTCGTTTTTGTCCCAGTCAAAAACTACCTCGTCACCGACTTCGTGTCCTGCATCACAGTGCCCCTTTTGAACGATCACTCTTGCTATTACAACCCTACTCATAGAGATCAATACTCCTAACGACACACTGAGAAAAGAGGTTTTTTAACTCCGGATGCAGAGAAGAAGACGATCAGGCTTGAATCTAGATAAAACCATCAAGAAATTCATGAACAAAACCCCCCTCTTCGTGTCTACTACACAAACCCTGGGCGAAGTAGCCAAGGCGATGGGTAAGGAGAAGAAAGACATTGCTGTAGTCAGGGATAAAAAGGGAGAGGTCCAAGGGATCGTGACCAGTCACGACCTATTCGACGCTATGAGAACCTGGGTATTGCAAAAAGACATGTTAGAGCAGATACCAGGTGACGTCCGCGAGCTAAAGGTCAATAGCATCATGAAGGGTGCCTACACAAGGGAGTTCATGGAGGCCTGCGGCTTAACAGGCACAAACGTCTGTATAACTCTCGGCGAGGACGATTCTATTGCTAACGCGGTGCGCGTCATGGCGGTGACTGGGATCGACCATATTCTGATAAGCGGCGAGGGCGGCGTCGTCGGGACTTTAAGCGATGATGACCTGATAAAGGCCTTTGTGGATTAATTAACTATAGGTTTATGACCCCCAAACCAACTTTATAGTTCACTTCTGTCCCATAAAGTCTCGAGAGGTGTGCGAGATTCTCTATTATCTTCTTGGCATGCTTCCCATTAGCGGGACGCGGGACACCCTCAGTAGTTCTCTGCTCTAAGAGGGGCTTCTCCGGATCGTAGTCGAGAACAATGGGGACGAGACGCACCTCCTTTAGCTTCCCGTTATCGTAGTCTATCTCGGCGACGAAGCTCTCCCAGTAAGAGGGGTCATCAAAGAAGACCGCCGGAGGTGCTTCCCTCTTCTCGTACAGTTCCACAGTTGATTGTTTCCCTGTAAGTCCCCATAGGTCGAATAGGTCCGAAGGCTGCCTCCTGATTAGGGTGCTCTGGAAGACGAAGTTGCCGAGGCTGTAGAAGATGGGTTTTTCCTTGTAAATCTCGATGCCTCTCATGACGTGGGGGCCATGTCCGAGATAGGCGTCAGCGCCAGCATCTATAACCTTGTAGGCGCGCGTGCGCCACGTCGGGCTCGCCGCTATAAACGCCGATTCGGCGAGCGATGAAGGCGTCGCCGACGCACAGGAGCCTTAGGTCCTTCATAGCGATCTGATACATCTTGCCCGAGTTAAAGTGTATCCGCCCCGTGACCTTAAAACCGCGCCACGCTCACATACTAACTCATGTCCAAGCCGAGTAAGATCGGGCAGATGAAAGAGTTCGCTGAAAGGATCATTCCCGAGTTTATGAGGGAGGGGAAAGTCCCCGGATTCAGCTTGGCAATCGTACAAGATGGGGAAGTGATCTACGCCCAAGGCTTCGGATCCCGAGATCCAGCACGAACTCTCCCTGCTACCCCCGACACCCTTTACGGGATAGGGTCGTGCACGAAGAGCTTCGTAGCCCTTGCTGTGATGCAGCTCGTTGAGAAGGGTAAGATCAAGCTCACCGACCCAGCCTCCGACTATGTACCATTCAGGCTAGGCTTAAAGGGTAAACCAATTACAATTCACCACCTCCTAAGCCACAGCAGCGGCCTCCCCAACCTCGCCACGAGCACAATAGGCCTGAGCCGAGGAGTCGGCGTCGACCTCGGGGTCCCTTGGGGTACTGCGAATGATTTCTACCGAGTAGTTAACAAAGCCAATGCGGAAATTGCCGCCCCCCCGGGTGAGAGGTTCTTCTACAGTAACGAGGGCTACCGCGTAATTGGAAACATAATTCAAGAAGTCTCCGGAACCCCATTCCACGAGTATATCCACAGGAACATCCTAGAGCCCCTCGGAATGACCCGGAGCACTCTGGTGAAGCACGAGTTTGACTCCGACCCAGACAGGATGGTTGCCCACTGGAAGAAGACCGATGGCACACTCCAACCCACCGGTTTCCCATACCCCGATGTATCCGAGAACCCAGACTTTAGCTGGAACGCCGCAGCTGGCGGACTAATGGCCCCCGCATCGGAGCTAACCAAATACCTCACCGCCTTGATGAACGATGGTATCTATGAGGGTAAGAGACTCGCATCCGAAGACTCAATAAAAAATATGTTAACCCCACACATCAATCATACCCAGACACACTGGGGGAAGAGCAGTTACGGCTATGGATGGAGCATCCTACCTGATTTTTATAGCCACAGACAAATCAGCCACGGCGGTAGCCTCCTAGTCTCCACCGCGCACTTAGCCATGATCCCAGACCTCAAGTTAGGCGTAGCGATGGCGGCAAACACGAGCCGTCCGCCCTTCGCGACAATAGCAGAGGGCATGTTCATCGCACTCATGGGAAAGGACCCATACTCACACCCTCACCTCAGGCTACGCGAGAAGATGAGAGACCTAACAGGTGAGTACCAGATACACATGGGCCTCGAAAGGCTACGTGTCGTAAACAAGGGCGGGCTCCTCTACCTAGAGCAGAAGGACTCATTCATCGATTCACTCACTCCCCTAATTCCAGAAGAACCGTATCTGGAGAATCTGCGATTCTACATCCTGGTCGACGGCTTAACGCAGCCCATCGAGTTTGTGGAGAAGGGAGATGGATACGACCTCTACGTTGAAAGGTATAGATATCATTCCATTCGCTCGTTCTTAAGGGTGCGTTAGCTCACAATGAAGATCTGGAAGACTAACCCCAAACCCGCCTGAGAAGCTTGAGCGCATTCCCACCCATCACCTTCGCGATCTCGTCATCACTGTATCCGTTAGCTACCATCCACCGTGCGATGTTCGTGAACTCGCTCGGGTTCTCGAGCCCCCTCACGTAGCCGGGGTCGATCTCGCCTTTAGGTAAGGGAAACTCCTCTATCTTCAAACCAGACCTCTTATAGTGGCCTAGTCTCCTTGGGAACCACACTCTGTATAACCCCTGATGGTCTCCGTATAAGCTATCGGGGCCGCAGCCGACGTGGTCGACCCCCATCATGTCGATACAGTAGGCGAGGCACTCACCATAGCTGTCTATGCTGCCCAATGGGTGTTTTAGAGTCCTAAGACCCCTTCCGGCGCCTCCGATACCGAGGAGGCCTCCGCTCTCCGCGAGCGCGTGGAGGAACTCGTCCCCGTTCGTGTGGCCCTGCGCGATGGCGCCCGGCCCGCTATGACTGTTGTAGATGGAGTCACTAGAGGCCTCGATGGTCTCCAGCGCTGTCTGATCGTTCGTGTGCCCCACGTCTATGAGCATCCCCACCTTGTTCATCCTCTTCACGGCGTCGTATCCGAAGTCGGTAAGCCCGGAGTCTAGTCTGCTCTCCCCCATCCCGCCGCCGAGCATATTCGACTCCGAGTAGCAGACACCCATGCTCCTGACACCGAGACCGTATAAGACGTCTACGCGATCCACTTCGTTCTCGATAGGAGTTGCTGACTCGAGGCAGAGGACAAGTGCAATTTTACCGCCACTTTGGGCCTCGATGATGTCTTCGACGCCCCTACAGGGGATAACCATCTTCTGGTGGGCTATGTCACAGAGTCGCGTCCCGATGTCATGGACAACGTCCGTCCATTTCCACCCGTTGAAGCTCGTGACGTAACTCATCCCATCCATCATGTGGTCAAAGACGCAGTCCACTCCCGCCCTCGACAGGTCCTTGTAGGCTGTGAACTGCCTTCCCAGCCCGTTCATCTCAGGAAGCTCCGTCATGTCCTCGGGGTAGAAGACGGGGTGCTCGTGGAGGTCGATGACCGTGCTCCTCTCCATGAGTTCCTCGAAGCGTTCCTCATCGACCTTCGACAGGGGCACCCTATACTCGGGCACCCTACCCATGCCCTTCGACATCCCGTAGACTCTGTAATCGAATTTCGGCTCAAGGTAGCCATACGCCTTGTAGCCGTCCCAAACCTTAGCCCCGCCCATATAACCAAACCCAAGTCACCTTAGAAGCGAATAAAACCCACGCCTTCAACTCGCGCGAGAACTAAGGCGACGTGATCATCGAAATAAGAGTAAGTCAAAGATTTCCTGAACGAAGGCCAGTTGTCGAATTACAGAATAGGTGTGTTTTAGCCACTCTTTAAATTCTACGCGTAACCCCAGAACCAGTAGGAGAGTTTACCGTTGTCCATTACCAAGGTCGATGGAGCAAAGAAGGAACACAAGGTCTTCCTATACACCCTCAGCACCTGCGGATGGTGTAAGAAGACAAAGGATCTGCTCAAGGAAAAAGGCGTAGCATACGAGTATCTGGACGTCGATGTCCTGAAGGCGGAGGAGAGGAAGGCCGCAATTGAGGACCTTCATAAGAGGAACGCCCCCATCGGCTTCCCAATCATAATCATAGATGACAATCAACTCATAAGCGGCTACCAACCCGAGAAAATTCTAGGCGCGCTAGGCCTATGATCGTGACCATCGACTCGGTAAAACAACGTGCCGAGTCCGACGCAAAGAGCCGAGGCTACTATCTAAACCCCGACCCAAAGTTCCTAATGGACCTATTCGAAGGGCTCAAGACAAACGAGGGACGCTACGGCTACCCCAGCTGTCCATGTAGACCAGGTACCGGCATCTATGAGCAGGACCGCGACATCATCTGTCCATGCGATTACAGGGACCCTGACGTTGCCGAATACGGCGCCTGCTACTGCAGCCTATACGTCAATAAGAGGGTCTACGATGCGGGGAATCCGATACCTATCCCTGAGAGGAGATCCTCCGAGAAGATGTTCTCGGAGCTTGTCGCGAAGCCGGCAGAGCTGTTAGCCGGGGCAGCCATCACATCACAGCCCACGGGGAGGAAGTTCTGGTATTGCAAGCAGTGCGGATACGTCGTCTTCCGCGAGGACGCGCCCTACATCTGCCCCATCTGCAAGGCGAAAAAAGAGTTCTTCGCCGAAGTCAGGTTAGAGGTCCAGCAGGGGACTAGTTAAGAATCTAGGACTGGGTCTCGGGTTCCACTACTACAGCAGTCCCTGTGGCGGAGAAGACGAGGATGCCCATTTGGTAGCCCATGTCCGAGGTCTCGATGTCTGTGCTGAGGACCGCGTTCGCCCCCATCGAGATAGCCTTCGCCCGGCACCTGTCGATAGCCTCTGCCCTAGCTTTCTCGATCTCGTAGCTGAAGGCCGTGACCTCACCGCCTATCATCGACTCTATGCCGGCGATGAACTTGCCGAGGATGCCGCGCGTCCTCGGGGTGATCCCGGACACGATCCCTATCACCTTCTTCACCTTATAGCCGGGAATTGTCGGCATTGTCGAGACTATGAATCCTAGGTTGCTGCCGTCGAGGCTGGAGCCGCAGCGGCTGCAGAACTTCGAGTCCTCGGGGTTTGTCTCCCCGCATACCCTACAGTTCATCTTTTTCACCGAATAGGGCTATGCACACCATAGGTTTAGGTCTATCCTATATAGAAAATGGATGGAATATAGATGGTCAGCCGAGGAGAGCTCGCGCGCAGTGGATTTTTAAAAACGAGGGGGGCTCAGCGTGTTTCCAACGGTCTATCTCTATCTTGATAGAGTTGAGGCCAAGCCATATGTCCCAAGGCGCACGTATCATCCCAACTAGTTCTCCCTTTTTTAATTACCATAGACTTAGGAACCGCGGTCTATGATCCATGACGCAAAAACGTGCAAGTAGTTTGCCATGTGAATTGATTCGGTTGAGTCAAATTCTATAAAGGTGGGTTATTCTCAGATAACGAATTTAACTCAAGTTGAAACATTCAGTCTTATTTAAACTATTTATATACTTGGAGACATGTTTTATAAGGTAACGCCATGAAGTTCGTCCAACTTCGGTCCCTCAGGGATCTAATAATGCTCGTGGCATCCTCCCCCTCAAGCGGAGTCATACAGCACATAGCGATAGATAACTCCCACCTCTACTTCCTCGTAGGTGGAACCCTTCACGAGATGTTTCTCTACTGCGTCAAGGAGAAGGAGAAGATCAAAGGGAGCTTCATAACTTATAACAGCTATAGCGGGGACATCGGTGCCGCCGAGAAGGTGCAGCATGAGCCTAACGTGAGCAGTTTCCCGGTCGTGGAGATAGTAAACCAAGATCTGTTACCAACGGATCTACTGAGCAAGTTGGATGGACTCTAATTGGGGATTAGTGATGATCAATTGGCTGAGAAGAAAGACCTACACATTAGTATTGAGAACGTCGTCGCCTCGGCGACCCTCGACCAGAAGATCGACCTACTAGCTATAATGAAGGTTTTTAGGAACGTCGAATACCGCCCAAAGCAGTTCCCCGGTCTCGTTTTTAGGCTGAAGAGGCCGAAGACCGCTACACTGATCTTCGGATCGGGCAAGATGGT